>DATLGV010000145.1:0-3397 GCA_035540275.1 Acidovorax sp.
CTGCTGTCGCTGGACGACTTCGAAGCCGCCGCCCGCCGTGTGCTGCCCCGCCCCATCTTTGGCTACGTGGCCGGGGCGGCCGAGGACAACCTGGCGCTGGACGACAACCGCCAGGCGTTCCGCGAGATCGCCCTCGTCCCCCGCGTGCTGCGCAACGTGGCCGAGCGCGAACAGGGCGTGACGCTGTTCGGCCAGCGCTACGCCAGCCCCTTCGGCGTTGCGCCCATGGGTATCGCGGCGCTGTCGGCCTACCGGGGCGACATCGTGCTGGCCCGTGCGGCGGCAGCGGCGGGCATCCCGGCGGTGCAGAGCGGCAGCTCTCTGATCCGGCTCGAAGACGTGATGGCCGCAGCCCCCGGCACCTGGTTCCAGGCCTACCTGCCCGGCACCCCAGAACGCATCGACGCCCTGCTGCAGCGCGTGACCGCGGCAGGCGTGCAGACCCTGGTGGTGACGGTGGACATCCCCGTGGCGGGCAACCGCGAGAACAACATCCGCGCGGGCTTCTCTACCCCGCTGCGCCCCAGCCTGCGCCTGGCGTGGGACGGCCTGGTGCGCCCGCGCTGGCTGGCGGGCACGCTACTGCGCACGCTGGCACGCCACGGCATGCCGCATTTTGAGAACTCGTTTGCCGAACGTGGCGCCCCCATCCTGTCATCGCGCGTACAGCGCGACTTTGCCGCGCGCGACCACTTTGACTGGAGCCACATTGCCCGCATCCGCCGCCAGTGGCGCGGCCCGCTGGTGGTCAAGGGCATCCTCAGCCCGCTGGACGCCGCCCTGGCCCGCCAACACGGGGTGGACGGCATCATCGTCAGCAACCACGGCGGCCGCCAGCTCGACGGCGCCGTGGCACCGTTGCGTGTGCTGCCCGCCATTGCCGAGCAGGCTGGCAGCGGCATGACGGTGATGCTGGACGGCGGCATCCGCCGTGGCACCGACGTGATCAAAGCCCTGGCACTGGGCGCGCAGGCCGTGTTTGTAGGGCGGCCCTTCAACTACGCCGCTGCGGTGGATGGCGAGGCAGGCGTTACAGCGGCCATTGATCTATTGCGCGCCGAGGTGGACCGCAACCTGGCCATGCTGGGCGCTACCTCTTGCGCCGAACTGGGCCTAGAGCACCTGATGCTTCGGCAGACTGCCTGGACTAACCGGGACTAACCTGGGCTAAGGCGCTGGCCGCTGCAGGTCCAGAGGACCACGGACAAACAAAAAGGGGGCACCCCTGAAAGGCGTGCCCCCTATCGTGTTGCAGACCGACATCCAGCCGGTCTCCATGTCCTGGTCAAGCCAGCTTGAACGGCAGCTCACGCGGCGTCTTGCCCGTGATCTGCGCAATGGCATTGGCAAACGCCGGTGCCAGCGGCGGCAGGCCGGGTTCGCCCATGCCCTTCGGCGGGTCGGCGCTGGGCACGATGTGTACCGTCACCTGCGGCATGTCGATGATGCGGGCCACGGCGTAGTCGCCGAAGTTGCTCTGCTCCACCACACCGTCCTTCAGCGTGATGGCTGCGCCGGGCAGGCAGGTGCCCAGGCCCATCAGCGCGGCGCCTTGCACCTGGGCTTCCACGCTCTTGGGGTTGACCACCAGGTTGCAGTGCACGCCGGCGGTGATGCTGTGCAGCTTGGGCGTGCCGTCTTTGACGGACGCCTCGACCACATAGGCCACCACCGACTCGAACGACTCGTGCACTGCTACGCCCCAGGCGCGGCCAGCGGCCAGCTTCTTCCTGCCGTAGCCCGACTGGGCGACGGCCAGTTGCAGCGCGGCCTTGTGGCGCGGGTGCTTGTCGCCCATCAGGGCCAGACGGTAGGCCACCGGGTCTTGCTTGGTGGTGCGGGCCACTTCGTCGATCAGGGTCTCCATGGCGTAGGCCGTGTGGGTGGAGCCGACGCTGCGCCACCACAGCACGGGAACGTTCACATCGGGGTGGTGCACCGACAGCTTCATGGGCACGTCGTAGGGCTCTTTCATGCCCTCGATGGCCGTGGCGTCGATGCCGTTCTTGATCATGAAGGCCTCGAACGGTGAGCCCTTGGTGATGGACTGGCCGACGATGGTGTGGTCCCACGCCAGGATCTTGCCCTTGGCGTCAAAGCCGATCTCGGCGCGGTGCACATGCATGGGGCGGTAGTAGCCGCCCTTGATGTCGTCCTCGCGGCTCCACAGCGTGCGCACCGGCGCGGTGATGCCTGCAGTGCGCGCGGCCTTGGCTACGCCGCAGGCCTCCACCACGTAGTCGCTGGTGGGGATGGCGCGGCGGCCAAAGCCGCCACCGGCCATCTGCGTATTGACCTTCACGTTCTGCGGCTGCAGGCCCAACGTCTTGGCGGCGGCCATCGCGTCCAGGCCGGGCATCTGGGTGCCCATCCACAGTTCGGCCCCTTCAATGCCCGCTTTGCCGTCCAGCTTCACGGTGCAGTTGAGCGGCTCCATGGGCGCGTGCGCCAGGTACGGGAACACAAACTCGGCACTGATCTTGTGGGGTGCACCCGCCAGCGGCGCCATGTCGGCCTGCATGGCCACGTTGCCCGGCTTGGCAGCCAGTTCGCGGTACTGCGCCAGCAGCGCGGTGGTGTCGGGCTTGGTTACCGCGCTGGTGTCCCATTCCACCTTGAGGGCGTCGCGCCCTTGCTTGGCAGGCCAGTAGCCGTCGGCCACGATGGCAATGCCCTCGCCGCCCCGGTCGGTGGGCACGCGCAGCACGGCCTTTACGCCCTTGATGGCCTTGGCGGCGCTGTCGTCCAGCGACTTGACCTTGCCGCCAAACACGGGCGGGCGGGCCACCACGGCCGTCAGCATGCCGGGCAGGCGCACGTCAATACCGTAGTCCTGCTGGCCGCTCGACTTGGCCTTGGCATCCAGGCGCCCGGTGGGTTTGCCGATCAGGCGGAACTGCTTGGGGTCCTTCAACGTGACCTTTTCGGGCACGGGCTGCTTCATGGCGGCTTCGGCCAACTGGCCGTAGCCCAGCTTCTTGCCGCCGGGGCCGACGACGAAGCCGTTGCTGGTGCGCAGGGCCGATGCATCCACACCCCACTGCGCAGCAGCAGCACCGACCAGCATGGCCCGGGTGCGTGCGCCCAGTTCGCGGTACTGCGTGTACGAGTTTTTGATGGAGTTGGAGCCGCCCGTGAGGTGCATGCCGAACGCGGGGTCGGCATAGGCCGGGTTGGCGTCGCCGTGTACGCTGCGCACCTTGCTCCAGTCGGCATCCAGTTCCTCGGCCAGGATCATGGGCAGGCCGGTTTGCACGCCCTGGCCAAAATCCAGCCGGTTGATGGTGACGGTGACGGTGCCATCGGCATCAATACGCACAAAGGCCGAGGGCTGCTCGTGCGGCTTGAGGCCTGCGGGCGCCGCAGCCGCCGTGCCCTGTGCAGCGGACACCAGCGG
>DATLGV010000146.1:0-3275 GCA_035540275.1 Acidovorax sp.
GGCTTGGAGGGGTACTTGTCCTGCGCGCCCACGGCAAAGGCGGCGGAGCACAACACGGCGGCAGTGAAAATACGGCGGGACACTGGGGTGGGGAAGGTCATGGCTTTGTCTCCTGGGGGGATGAGAAATACAGGCGCGTGCGCATTCAGCGAGACAGCGCCCTGTCGCGGATGGTGTCGAAATCGGCAGGCACGGGGTGCAGCGCCAGGCGCGGGCCCGCCTTGGCGATCTGGCTCGGAATGTCGTGGCCGATGAGCGCAGGCAATTGCTGCGCGGCGGCCACCAACTGTGCAAGGTCCACGCCCGTGTCGTAGGCCATCAAAGCCAGCGCGTGCACGATCTCTTCGCTGCACACATTGCCACTGGCGCCCGGCGCGTAGGGGCAGCCACCCAGGCCGCCCAGCGACGCATCGAACCGGTCAGCCCCCGCGTCGATGGCCGCCAGCACGTTGGCCAGCCCCATGCCGCGCGTGTTGTGGAAATGCAGGGTGAACTCCACCCCTGGCCAGCGCGCGCGGGCCGCCGCCGTAAGCTGGTGCACTTGTGTGGGGTAGGCCATGCCCGTGGTGTCGCACAGCGTGATGCCGCGCACGCCCACATCCACAAAACGCTGCACCCAGCCAAACACGTCGGCCTGTGCCACATCGCCCTCCATGGGGCAGCCGAATACGCACGACAGCGACACGTTCACCGCCACGTTGGCGCCCTGCGCCAGGGCCACCACCTGCGCCAGTGCCGCGAACGACTGCTCCTGCGTCATGCGCAGGTTGGCCAGATTATGGGTGGCACTGACGGACATGACCAGATTCAGCTCGTCCGTGCGCGACTCGATGGCGCGCTCGGCCCCGCGCAGGTTGGGCACCAGCGCGGTGTAGACGGTGCCCGGGCGGCGCGTGATCTCGCGCATCACGACCTCGGCGTCTTTCAGCGCGGGGATGGCGGCGGGTGATGTGAACGAAGTCACCTCGATCTTGGACAGGCCCGCTGCCGACAGCGCATTGCACAGTGCGATCTTGTCTTCGGTGGGAACGAAGGTCTTCTCCATCTGCAGGCCATCGCGCAGGCCCACTTCCTGCATGTGGATGCGGCGGCCTGCGCCTTGCCAAACGGTGCTGGGTACGTTCATTGCACAACTCCTTTGCTGCGCAGCAATGCAATCTGCTCGGTATTGAGCCCCATTTCAGCCAGCACCGCATCGGTGTCATCGCCCAGGTGCGGCGCACTGCTGCGAATGGTGCCGGGCGTGCCAGACAACTTGGGCACGATGCCCGGCACCTCCACGCTGTAGCCGTCACGCGTCTGTTGCGTCAGCAGCATGTCGCGGGCGCGGTAGTGCGGGTCTTCGGCAATGTCCTTGGCGGTGTAGACCTTGCCGGCGGGCACGCGGGCGGCGCCCAGGGCGTCCAGCACCTGCTGCACGGTGCGCTCTGCGCTCCAGGCACCGATGGCCGCGTCGATCTCATCGACCCGCGCGACGCGGCCTGCGTTGCTCGCCAGGTCCGGCGCGGCGCCCAGGTCGGGCCGGCCAATCGCGTCCATCAGCCGCTTGAAGATGCTGTCGCCATTGCCCGCCACCAGCACCCAACCGTCCTTGCAGGGGTAGGCGTTGCTCGGCGCAATGCCCGGCAACGCGCTGCCTGCGGCCTCACGCACGGCGCCAAAGGCGCTGTATTCGGGGATCAGGCTTTCCATCACGTTGAACACCGCCTCGTGCAGCGCCACGTCGATCACCTGGCCTTTGCCGCCGTTGACCTTGCGGTGGTACAGCGCCGTGAGCACGCCGATGGTGCCGTGCAGCGCTGCGAGCGTGTCGCCAATCGACACGCCCACGCGCACCGGCACGCGGCCGGGCTCGCCCGTCAGGTGGCGCAGGCCGCCCATGGCCTCGCCTATGGCGCCAAAGCCCGGCAGGTCGCGGTAAGGCCCGGTCTGGCCGTAGCCGGAGATGCGCAGCATCACCAGGCCGGGGTTGAGTTGGTGCAACGCTTCAGGCGACATGCCCCAGCCTTCGAGCGTGCCGGGGCGGAAGTTCTCGACCAGCACATCGGCCTCGGCAATCAGCTGGCGGGCGATGTCCTGGCCCTCTTTCTGGCGCAGGTCCAGCGCCACCGAGCGCTTGTTGCGCGACTGCACCTGCCACCAGACGGAAGTGCCTTCCTTGATCAGGCGCCAGTTGCGCAGGGGGTCGCCCGTTTCAGGCGCCTCGATCTTGATCACGTCGGCGCCAAACTCGCCCAGCGTCTTGCCGCAGAACGGCCCGGCAATGAGCTGGCCCATTTCGATGACGCGCACGCCTTGCAAGGCGGCGGGGGAAGCAATGGAATCCATGGAAATATCTGTCTCCTGCAGGCGGTGATGCTGGGCTGCAATGATGCGCATCCGCCGCCCGCCTGCAAAACGCTCAAGCAACAAGCCACCATCGCAAACCGGCATGGCAGCCGCGGCGCTTGCTACCATCAGGCCTCCATGAAACTCGACCCCGTCTCCCTGCGCCTGTTTGTGGCCGTGATGGAAGAAAGCACCATCGCTGCCGCCGCCGCGCGCGAGCACATTGCCGCATCGGCCGTGAGCCGCCGCCTGGCCGACCTGGAAGACGCCCTGCGTGTGCCCCTGTTCACCCGCAGCAACAAGGGCACCGAACCCACGGCCGCAGCCTATGCGCTGCTGAACCTGGCGCGTGGTGTGCTCAATGACCTGGACGGCATCGCCAGCCAGATGCGCGACTACGGCGCAGGTGTGCGCGGCCATGTGCGGGTAGTGGCCAATATCTCGGCCATCACGCAGTTTTTGCCCGCGCAGTTGCAGAGCTTCATGGCGCTGCACCCGCAGGTGGATGTGCGGCTGCAGGAGCAGATCAGCACGGCCATCGCCCAGTCGGTGGCCGAAAACGCGGCCGATGTGGGCATCCTGAACCAGGGCCAGTACGGCGACCGCGTGGTGCAACTGCCCTACCGCACCGACGAGCTTGTGCTGGTGGTGCCCACGGGCCATGCGCTCGCGCGGCGCAAGTCGGCCCGCCTGGCCGACGCGCTGCCCTACGACTTTGTGGGCGCGCACCCGGGCAGCGCGATCAACAACCAGCTGACCCGCGCCGCCTCCGAAGCCAGTCTGCCGCTGCGCCTGCGCATGCAGGTCACCAGCTACGACGCTCTGTGCCTGATGGTGGCCGCGGGCCTGGGCGTGGGCGTCATGCCACGTGGCAGCGCCGCGCTGTACAAGGGCTCGCAGCCCATCCGGGCGGTCACGCTGAACGAACCCTGGGCGCACCGGCAACT
>DATLGV010000147.1:0-7348 GCA_035540275.1 Acidovorax sp.
GCCTTGCCCATCACGCGCTTGAGCATCATGCGGCCGGCCACGGAGACGCTCACCGGCGCAGCTTCCAGGGATTCGTTCGTGGCAGCGCTGTGTTCCAGGTGCAACTGGGCTGCCTTGTGGCCAGGCTTGAAGTTGTTGGGGAAGGCAACGCTACCGCCGTTGGCCTGGGCCTCGCGCAGAGCGCGGAGTTTTTCGCGGCGCTCTGCGATGAGCTGGTTGTCGTCCTGGGCAGCGGCGGGGTGAGATATGTTGTTGTCAGACATGGAAGGCCGCCTGAAAGGGGCGGTGGTTTGAACCAAAACCTGGGATTTTAGGTTTTCACGGACCGTGCGGTGCAAATCGCTGTCCGATGCCATGGCAAGGGGCTATAGAGGTTTTTTTGCCAATGCAAAGAAATCAGTGTCTGTCGCCGTGGTCTCAACCACGTCGAAACCTGCATGGGTCAGCATGCCTCGCATCACATCCAGGTCAAAAACATGATGGTGCAAGGTTCTGTTGTTGAAGTTGTCCAGGCTGCGCGTCCTGAATTGCTCCGGGGTGCCTGCTGGCGGGTCCATAGATAAATCATGGAGGGCCAGAATTTCATTCAGGTGCGTCAGATCGTGTTCAGACGTGCCCTTCTCGAAATCCTCCACGAGGTGGGCCAACGGGGTGGTGGGTCGCTTGTGATCAAAATTACCCGCTTTGTTGGGCAGTACCAGAATCAGTGCGCCACCAGGCTGGATGACCCTTTTCCACTCCATCAAGGCTTTGATGGGGTTGGCAACATGCTCCAGGCAGTTGGATGACAGAAGAAACTCGTACGACTGATCCTGGAGGGCGGTCAAGTCGGAAGCTTCTGCGATGAACTGCATCCCCTTCTTGGCCCCAATGAAATTGAAGTGACGCCCGGCCTTGATGCTGCCCTCCCAAGCGGTATGGGTCGAGAAGTTCACTCCGTCCAGGTCTTTGATTATTTGGTAGAGGGGCAGCGTGGTTTTGAACAGCATGCTCGGGCCCCCAATTTCAAGCCCCTTTTTGCCGGCAACGCAGGCTGCATAGGTCTCGTGGTTGGGCAGCCTGGAACGGGAGTGCTTGAGATAGATGAGTGCCTCCACAACCTTCTTGGGAAGAATGGTGCGAACGGCCTTTTTGATGGCGACATGCATGTTGTGATCCGAGCGTCGTTGGAAGTGTTTCGTTGCGGTTCAGTGGCTTACGCCGTCACGTCGCAATACCTTCAGCACCGTGCGCAGCAGGATGCGCACATCGAGCGCAAGCGAGCGGTGTTCCAGATACCAAGCGTCCAGCGCCACTTTTTGAGCGATGGGCAACTCATCGCGCCCATTGATTTGCGCCCAGCCGGTCAGGCCGGGGCGCAGCATGTGTACCCCTGCCTGTGTGCGCTGTGCGATCAGGTCGTGCTGGTTGTGCAGGGCGGGCCGGGGGCCGACCAGGCTCATATCGCCACGCAGAATGCTCCAGAGCTGGGGCAATTCATCGAGGCTGCTGCGGCGCAAAAAACTCCCGATGGGGATGAGCCATTGTGCGGGGTTCTCCAATAAGTGGGTGGCTACCTCGGGCGTGTCGATCCGCATGCTGCGGAACTTGGGCATGGCGAACAGGCGGTTGTTGCGACCTACCCGCTGCGACCAGTAGAGTGCCGGGCCGGGCGAGGTCAGGCGTATCCATAGCGCAATGATCAAAAGTGGCAGAGCTAGCAGCACGCACGCCACGGCTGCCAACAGCAAGTCTATCAATCGTTTCATCTGGGTTGGTGGGGCGATAGTGCTTTGATGAGTGCCGTACTCACTGGTATGGGCGGCGCCCAATTGAGCATGGTGCGGGCCTTGCGGATATCTGCCCGTAGCGTTGATGTGAGCTGGCGATGCATGGCTTGCTTGCCGATGCAGGCCATACCCCATCGCAGGAGCGTCGGCGGAAAGGGAAGGAGGTGCACCGGCCGGTTCAGAGCAGCACCCATGCCGCGGATGAGGTCTGGAGTTGATAGATCCTGGCCGTCACTGACCAAAAATGTTTGATTTGCCGCAGCCGGGTGGGTCATGCAGCACTGTATGAAGCTCACAAGATTGTCAATGGCGATAAGGCTGCGTAAATTGCGTACGCCGCCTAGCGGCAAGGGGACGCCACGCTGCACCATGGCCGCGAGCCGGGCAAAGTTGCCTGGCGCGCCTGGGCCATACACGAGCGGGGGGCGAATCACCACCACCTCCATGCCACTGTGCGCAGCCAGCGACCGCAAGCCGATTTCAGCGTCCAGCTTGGACTGGGCATAGGGGCTGTTGGGTACGGGATTGTCGGATTCGTTGTAGGGCCGCTCCTGCCCTGTGCCGTGGACGCCAATAGTGCTCAGAAAGATAAAGCGCTGCACGCCAGCGTCTGCCGCCCGTTGTGCCAGCCGCAGCGTGCCGTCTGTGTTGACGCGCTGGTACTGCGCCCACGCGTCGCTTGCAGTGTCTTGCATCACATGCACTCGGGCGGCGGCGTGCACCACCACATCGGTGCCTTGCAGGCTGGGCCATTCAGTGTTGCCGTCGATAGTGCTGACGGCGTGGCGTGTCACTCCGTCCCGATCCTGCAGCCTGCCGGTGTCTCGCGCCACCAATCGCAACAGCCAGGGGTCTGGGGACTGCTGGAGTGCGGTGGCCAGATGCCTTCCTACAAACCCGGATGCGCCAGTGATCAGGCAAGTTTTCATGCGATATGCCCACGGTTGGGCAAGAAAAAAACCATCCAAAGGCACGACAGCGTAAAGAGTACCTGATCACGGCGCCGCCGCCTGCATTGGCCTGCACGAAACGCCAGGCGTAGCAAACCGAGCCGCTGCCCCTGGCACCAGGGGGCTACAAAAGGGTGTGTCTCCAATCCAGTCAGACGAGCGACGAGGCTGGCTTGGCCCAGCCCCCAGCCATCGGCGACACGCCGTATCCGCAGCAGGAGTGGACGCAGCCCTGCGTTGGCGCCGATCTGGTTGTCTGCGTGTTGGCGATAGAGCATGTGTGGGTGTGCGTCTATCGTCCATGCATAACCTTGCGCCCGCGCCCAGGCATAGATCAGCCAGTCATGAAAACCCACCGGCTGCAATTGCTCGGCATGGGTACGCACCCAAGCTTGTAGCGCCAGTGCCAGTGGCTGCTTCAGGACAAAAGTGCAGCCTGGCCCGGGGCCTTCAAACAAGAAATCCCACGGCTGCTGCGGTTGGGCCTTGTCGATCAGGCGCTCTCGGCCGCTCGGCCAGAAAGCTGTGACGTTGCTGGAGTAACCCGCGGCACCCGTGTGCTGCATTTGCTGACAGGCGCGGGCAAGTTTGTCTGGGTGCCACAGGTCGTCCTGGTCGGCGAGAGCCAGGCAATCAAACCCGGTCAGATCGACCTCGTCGATCAGGCGAAAGAAATTCGGCGCCGCACCTCCAAAGACCTGTCCTGAAGGTAAAACGGAAACCCGGGGGTCTCGCTGCGCAGTCTCCTCGGCCCAGGCTTGTGTGCCATCGCTGGAACGGTCGACGCTGATCGCCACCTGTACAGCAACGTCTTGTTGGCAAAGGATAGATTCCAGTTGCGCTGGCAGAAACTTGATGCCATTAAATGCTGCCAGGACGACGAGCACGCGGGGCATACGGGTGGGCGGTGTCACAGGGCTTGGGTCGTCAGACTAGGCCTTTTGGCCCATGCGATTGCAGAGGCCATCCCAGAGCCCTGCCAAGGTGGCACGCAGATGCTGGCGCTTGTCGCTGGGGGCAATGAGTGGAAAGACGAGCGTCCAGGCCAGTGCCTTGACGAAGATCTCAAAACGAATGGGCGTGGTAGCCGATTGGGAGTGTAGTGCTATGTGGATGGCGTTACGAACCATGTAATAGTGGCGTATGGGGGTGCGAATGCTCACCTTCTTGCCGCGAAAATAAACAGAGCTATCTCCCATGGTGTGTTCAATCACCACATCGCCTGTGCAAAAGGTGCGGTAGCCGTGCAGATTTTTAGCCCGCCAGCACCATTCCAGATCGACCCAGTCAATGAACAGGTTCTCTTGCATGGGCCCGATTTCCTGCAACGCGCAGGCAGGTATCAGCGTACCGGAGGCAATGGCATGGGACACCGGATGTAATCCGGGCTGGGGCAGGAAGAATTGCGTGAATGGCGCGTGCCTGACAAATGCCTGCACCGTGCCCTTGTTGGTGTCGAAGTAAGACGGCGCCAGGGCGCCCAGCCGAATGCCTTGGGCATGACAGGTCTGCAGAGCGGCCAGCATGTCGGTCAAAAATTGAGGGGGATAAACGGTGTCTTGGTCGCTGAGCCAAACTGCGTCGGCACCCTGCTCCAGCGCGGCGCGTATGCCGATGTTTTGCGCCGCAGCAATGCCTATGTTGTCGCCCAGGGTGACGCGCTGCACGCCCTCTGGCCCCGCGAGGGCCTCGTGCTGGCCAGGGGTGTTGTCCACCAAGACGACATGCGGTGTTTGCCGCGTGATGCTGGCCAGCACGCGCTGCAAGTGTTCTGCATCAGGGCGGTAGGTGACGATGATGCAGAAAACTTTGTATTCAGACATGGCGAGGCGGATCTGGCTTAACGTGTGGCGATGACGGTGTGAAATTCAGCGTGGCGCAGGCTCCAGTTTTGGGCAATGGCCAGAAGCAGGAAGCGCAACCTCAAAATGCGTGAGTGGGGAAGCGCTATGGCATTTGCTTCGCCGCTGCGCAAAGCGCTGCTGGCGGCATAAAAAGCCATTGCTGGAAACAAAGGCAAACGGCAGTGCCTTGTTTTGAAGCCTGAATTTTCAAACGTTTGGCGCAAGGTTGGGAGATTCATTAAGGTCAGATGGCGCGGCGGATCGATGCCCACCCAGTTGAGGCCATAAATTTTGTGACCGATGCTGTCTATGTTGGGTGTTTGGAGCCAGAGGGTGCCACCCGGGCGGAGCAAGCGGTGCATGGATTGCAGCAACTTTTGCGGCTCGTGAACGTGTTCCAAGACATGGCTGCAGGTGATCCAGTCGTAGGTCTTCTCTTGTGCCGCCAGTTGGTCGATGCTGCCCAGATAGATATCCAGCCCCCCGTTGCGGGCTTCGGTCACGGCAATCGGATCAAAATCAATGCCCTGCACCGACCAGCCAGCCTTCTGCGCCAATTTCAGAAAGGCCCCGTTGCCACAGCCCACGTCCAGCAAGTGGCCTTGTCGGCCCACGGGGTGGGGTGGCATATGCCTCATTTGTTGCTCTATGGAAGAGCGCACTGGAGGAGCAAAGGGCACCACGTAGCGCCCCCAGGTGTTGCTTGGGGTCAGTGCCAGCTGCCAGCGTGCATTGCGGTAGCTGTTCAAGGTGGCACGTATGAATGCTCGCAGCCCTTGCTTCCAGTCGGGGGCCGCTGCCTGGGCGGCAGTGCTGCTGGTTGTTTCGGGGTGGGTGCAGTACTGGGCATACGCTTTGCCAATAGATTCGGCATTGGGCCGGGGGTCAAGGTACGCCGTGCCACAGGCGCCACAGGAGTGCAAAGTCCAATGTCCCGGGCTCCCAAACAGCGTGTCTGTGAGGTCTTGGTAAACCGCTTGTCGTGCTGTGCACTGGCAAATGGGACAGTGCCCGAGTGTTTCGAGTTCAGTGGTGCTCCATGCCGCATCTAGCGCAAAGTTGGCTGCTTGGTGTGAAGTGGTCATTGGGACAGAGAGAGCAAATAGGGCGATTGAAACGGTGAGGGGCGATCACGTTTTGGTTGCAATCCAGAGAGTGGCCACCGTCCCCGCAAACCCCCAAAGGCTGAGGCTGATAAGAAAGCGACGCCAAGCTGGATAAAGCCGGAAGGTGATGGCAAATAACAGTGTCGTGTCCACGCTGACACGCAAAGACCACATCACGGCGGCACCGACTGCACCGTAGTGCGAGAGTGCCCACCACAGACCGACACCGTAGGGCAGCAGTTCCGCCAGGTGAATTTTGGCGATGATGTTGGTTCGCCCCATGCTTTGCAACAGGGTGAACGGCAGGTGCGCCAGTCCATTGATCAGCACACCTACCGCCAGCCAGCGCCAAATGGGAGTGCTGGCCGCGGCCATGTCGGCGCCTACCCACCACTCCAGCAAAAGCGGCCCCATCCAGGCCACCAGCACCATGCCTGGAATCCAGCCGGCCAACAGCAAGTTCACGGTGCGTGTGATGGTGGCGTAGTGCGGCGGGTGGGTGCCGTTCCTTGTAGGGCTGGTCTGTGCCAGCAGTGGCAACAGCACGCCCATGATTGCCAGGGGCACCATGGTCAGGCGGAAGATGACATCAAAAGGCACGGTGTAATGCGTCACGGCGGCCACAGTGACCCAGGCTGCAAGGGCGAAGCGGTCGAAGTACGCCATCAACGGACCGACCAGATTGCTCACCGTCATCCAGCCACCAAAGCGCAGCAGTCGCCGTATGCCTTCGGTGGGCCAGTGAGGTGCGGGGTTGGTGAATTCGGGCCTTGCCCACCATGCCATGCCCAGTGCCCCGGCCAACCGCACCGCCAACAGGCTGCCTATCACCCCGCTCAAATCCGCAGTGAACAGCGATACCAGCCAAGGCGCGACAAAGTTTCCTACGCCCGTAGGAATGCGTACGCTATTGACTGCGCCAAATCGGCTGCGTGCCTCGAGCACGCCAGCGCTGCACGAAAACCACATGGTCAGTGGTACGGCCATTACCAGCAGCGGGACGGTGGCACGCGTCTGTGCCTGCAGATCTGCGGGCATCTGGACAAAACCGACCAGCCACGGCAGCACCACCCAAAGCAACAGTGCCAACAACAGAGACAAGCCACCCAGCAGACGCCGCGCCGCACAGGCCACCGTCGCTTGTTCCTGGCGGGAGGTGCCCGCCCGGTCTGCCGAAGCCAGGTATTGCGTCAGCGCGCGCCCCATACCGAGATCGAGAAAACCGAAATAGCCCACCAGCGCCCAGCCCAGCGCAAGCACGCCAAACCGCTCGTGGCCCAAACGTTGCAGCAGGCCGGGAACCGTTAGCACGCCCACCAGCATGGGCAACACCATCCCGGTGACGTTCGAAATGATGTTGAAAAGATGATTCCGGTCGCGCATCAGCTGCCTTCCGGGATATAGCCCGGAACCAGTTGGCGCAACAGTGACTTGAGGGCCGATGTGTGTCGATTCTGGATGGCGGTTTTTACCTCTTGGAGTTGAGGCTGCAGGGCCTCCCAGCACAGATGTTCCTCGCGTGCCCGCAGTATCCGATGATGCTCTGTGGGGTGCGCGTTTTCCCCGATCAGCAACTCTTCGTGTAACTTTTCTCCTGGGCGCAGCCCCGTGAATACCAGGTCGATGTCTGCCGCGGCCTGGGACTGATCTCGCACGCGGAGCCCCGATAGCGTGACCAT
>DATLGV010000148.1:0-2512 GCA_035540275.1 Acidovorax sp.
AGCGTGTACACCTGCGCCAGCTTGGCCGTGACCGGGATGCCGATGGCCATGGCGCGCAGCCGGTTGTCGCGAATGGCCTTGAGCGTGGCACCAAAGGGCGACTGCACGATGCGGCGCGCGAGCAGAAAGAACACCAGCAGCACCGTGAGCGAATACCACGCGGCCGTGCGGCCATACAGGTCAAATTCAAACTGGCCGAGTACCGGGCCCATCATCACACCCTGCAGGCCGTCGGCACCGCCGGTCAGCCAGTCGAGCTTGTTGGCCAGCTCCAGCATCACCAGGCCCACGCCCAGCGTGACCATGAGGCGCGTGAGGTCGGTGCCGCGCATGATGGTGAGCGACGCCACCGCGCCCAGCACGGTTGCGGCACCAATGCCCACGGCCAGGCCCACCAGCGGGTCGGGCATCACATGCTTGGCAAACAGCGCGGCCGCGTAGCCGCCCAGGCCAAAGAAGGCCGCATGGCCCAGCGACACGATGCCGGTGTAGCCCAGGATGAGGTCCAGCGAAATCGCGAACAGCGCGACGATGGCGATCTCGTTGATGATGAGCGCATGGCTGGGCAGCGCCAGCGGCGCGGCAAAGGCCAGCAGCCACAGCACGGGCTCCCACCAGCGAAAGCGGCGCACACGCAGCAAAGACTCTGTGGTGGAGGATGGGGTTGCGGGGTTCATTGTTCAGAATCCGACGAAGAGGGCGAATACGCCAGCGCACCCGTGGAACTGGCTTTGCCAGGCCACCGGGTGCGTCCCCCTCCCGCGCAGCGAGAGAGGGGTGAAGACGCGAAGCGGCTCAGGGGGTGCTTCATCTATTTGCCTCCCTTGCGCACAAAGAGGCCCTGCGGGCGCCAGATGAGGATCAGGATCATGAGGCTGTACACGATGAAGGCGCCCAGCTTGGGGATGTAGTACTTGCCCGCCACGTCGGCAATGCCAAGCAGCAGCGCGGCCAGCAGCGGGCCGGTGATGGACGAGGTGCCGCCCACGGCCACCACGATCAAAAAGTAGATCATGAACTTGAGCGGAAAGCTCGGGTCGAGCCCCAGCACTTCCGCGCCCAGCGCGCCACCCAAGCCTGCCAGGCCGGAGCCAAAAGCGAAGGTGGACAGGAACACGATGTTCACGTTGATGCCCATGCCTGCGGCCACGCGCTGGTCGTCCACGCTGGCGCGCAGGCGGCTGCCGAAGCGGGTTTTGGTGAGCACATATTGCAGGCCCACGGTGAGCGCCGCGCACACCGCGATGATGAACAGGCGGTAGTGGCCCATGCCCAGGGTGAGTGCGCCGCTGCCGATCTCGGTGCGGCCCTTGAGCCATTCGGGCAGCTGCATGATCTGCTGCGTGGAGCCCACAAAGTAGTCCACGCTGGCCACGGCCATGAACACCAGGCCGATGGAGAACAGCACCTGGTCGAGGTGGGCCTTGTGGTACAGCGGCCGGTACAGCGTGCGCTCCAGCACACCGCCCAGCAGGGCCGTGCCGACAAAGGCGATGGGCAGGCAGACGAGGAAGGGCACATCCAGCCGCTGCATGAGCAGCACGGTGATGTAGCCCCCCGCCATGGCAAAGGCCCCGTGCGCCAGGTTGATGAAGTTCATCAGCCCCATGGTCACGGCCAGGCCCACTGCCAGGATGAACAGCAGCATGCCGTAGGCAACGCCGTCGAAAAGAATGGTCAGCATGAAATCACTTCATTGAAGACGAAGAAGGGATGGCGGTACGCGAGCAGTGCATCGGCTTCAACAGGCTCAGCCCAAACGGATCGAGATCAAGCCCCGCCCTTAAAAACTGGCGCGCCCCAGGCCAGTGCCGCCGTGCAAGGGCCGCCCCGCCGCACGGGCGGCGTCCCCCTGGGGGGAAGCCGCGCAGCGGCTCAGGGGGGCTTCTTATTTCGTCTTGCCGGGGTCCTTGACGTCCTTGATCACGTCAAATTCCACGTTGTACAGCTGGCCGTTCACACGCTCCACCTTGCGCAGGTACACGTCCTGCACGATGTCGCGGGTCTGTGCGTCGATGAACACCTTGCCGCGTGGGCTCTCGAAGATCTGGCCCTTCATGGCGGCCAGCAGGGCGTCACCGCCGCCAGCGCCCTTGGTGGTCTTGAGCGCTTCATAAATCACGCGCATGCCGTCATAGCCGCCCACGGCCATGAAGTTGGGGCGCAGGCCCTTGTTGGCCTTCTCGAACGCTTCCACAAACTTCTTGTTCATGGGCGAGGGGTGCGCGGCCGAGTAGTGGTGCGAGGTGACCACGCCCAGCGCGCCGTCGCCCATGTCGTTCAATTGATCGTCGTCCGTCACGTCGCCGGTGCCGATGAGCTTGATGCCGGCCTTGTCCATGCCGCGTTCCAGAAACTGCTTCATCACCGCAGCGCCCGCGCCCGAGGGCACAAAGACGAACAGCGCATCCGGCTTGGCGTCACGCACCTTCTGCAGGAAGGGGGCAAAGTCGGGGTTGCGCAGCGGCACGCGCAGGGCTTCGGTCACCTGGCCGCCGTTGAACGTGAGGCG
>DATLGV010000149.1:0-2331 GCA_035540275.1 Acidovorax sp.
CGCTGTGTGACTGGCTCATTCGTAAGCCCTCCTTCGAACTTGAGGGCCTTATCCTCCCAAAATGGTCGGCTTTTTTCCTTGAACGGGTTCAAGGAAAGCGCCTTTGCCTGGGGAAGCGCTCCGCAAGCGTGTTTTGAATGAAATACGCGATAGCGCATATGGGATATGCGCGTGAAGCTATCAAATAAATAGCGTTATGGATTTGCCTGGCGGGACCAGGCCGTGGCCACCAGAAGAAGGAGCGTGGCCAGCACCAGCACCAGCACCAGCAGCCACACCATCAGGTCGCCTGGCAGGCGCTGGGCTGGCGCGGGGACAGACCCGGCGCCTGAGGGTGCGCCCGGGCATCACTCGGTGCAGCCATGCCGGTCAATGCGAGGTGCCTTCCGAGCGTGTGATCTTGTTCCACACGTTGTATTTGCCCACGGGCTTGCTCATGGGCAGGCGCTTGACCTCTTTCAAGGTCGTGGCGTCATACACGATGAGCGCGCCGTCCATCTCCCACACGCTGGCCAGGGCGTACTTGCCGTCCTTGGTGAACTCGATGTGGGCCAGGGTCTTGCCCGGCTCGCGCACGGTGGCCACGGGTTGCAGCGTGGCCTTGTCGATGAGGGTCATGGTGTCCTTGGCCGAGCGGCTCATCATCGAATCGGTCCAGGCGTAACGCGTCTTCTCGTGGCTGCGCATGAAAAAGCCGGGGCCGGGGGTGGGGATGGTGGCCACCGGTTTCCACGTCCGCATGTCGATCACGTCGATGGCGCCGCCCTGGAGGTTGGGCGAGGCCAGTACCGTGGTGCCGTTCCACGCGAACGTGATGCCCGAGCCCAGGTGCGGCATGCCCGCAATCGGCAGGTCGGCGATCTTGCGGCGCACGTCCAGATTCACCACCTGGGCAGTGGCCGCGCCGTTACCGGCACCGGTAGCCGCAGCGTCCTTGGGCCGCGTCGCACCCAGTACGTGGCGGTAGCTCTGGTCGAAGAAGAAGTCGTCCAGCGGCTCGTCCAGTGGCGTGCGGCGCACCCCCAGGTAGCCGGGCGTGGCAATCGCCTCGCCCATCTTGTAGTCATGCACCAGGCCGTCGTGGATGGGCGCGGCCTGGGGGTCGTAGGAGATCTCCCAGATCTCGGGGATGTCCTTCAGTGCCACCACGAAGCTGTGACGCGGCGCGGCGTCGTACACGGCCGACACGCGCGAGCTGGCCTTGCCGTCGAGCGTGCCTGCGCTGTAGGTGCGCACCAGTTGCAGGTCGCTGTCGAACAGGGCCAGCGTGTGGGGCAGGTAGTTGGCGGCCATGACCCAGCGGCCGTCGGCGCTCACGGCCACGTTGCGCATGTTCAGCCCCGCGCGCACCTCGGCCACCACCGCAAGGCGCCACAGGTCGTATTTGGTGATCCAGCCATCGCGCGAGCCGAAGTACACATACCGTCCGTCGGGCGAAAACTTGGGCCCGCCATGCAGCGCATAGCGGCTGGCAAAGCGGGTGATGACCTCGAAGCGGTCGCCGTCGACCAGGCTCACGTGGTGGTCGCCGCCTTCCACCACCACAAACAGGTTCATGGGGTCCGCCTGCCACCGTGGCGCGGCGGGTTCGTTGGCCGGGGCGGGGTGGAATTCGCGCGAGGCGCGGATGTCGGCCTCTGCCCAGCGCGGCGCTGGCACCACCGGCGTGCGGATGAAGGCCGCCAGGGCCCGGGCCTCGGCGGCCGACAGCGTGCTGCCAAAGGCCGGCATTTGCGTGGCCGTGCGGCCCTGCGTGATGACCTGCAGCGCTTCGGCTGCGGGCAGGCGGCTGAGGCTTTCGGGCAGCAGGGCCGGGCCCATGCCCCCGGTGCGTTGCGCTCCGTGGCAACTGGCGCAATGGGTGCCGTAGAGGGTTGCGGCCGGGATGTCCTCGGCCATGGCGAGGTCGTAGCCCATCCAGCACAGACCGGCCACGAGGGCTGCGCGGGCCGCATCGGCCAGGTGCGCACGCCAGCGGGGCGTGGGGGTATCACGCATGGAGCTGCTCCCGGATGGGGATGGTGACGCGCTGGCGCTGGCCATGGGCTGCGGCACCCTGAGGCTGTTGCAGACCGATTTCGCTGTCTTCGAGGTAGCAGCCGGGGTCTTCGGCCCAGGCGTTGCCGGTGAGCTGCTGGGCGCGCACGCGCGTGTTGCCGCCACACAGCGCCAGGTAGCGACACTGCGCACAGCGGCCTTGCACGGGGCGCGGCTGCTGCTTGAGGCCGGCCATCAGCGGGTCGGAGGTGTCGCTCCAGATGGCGGAGAACGGGCGCTCGCGCACGTCGCCCAGCGTGTGGTGCCACCACATGGTGTCGGGGTGCACATGGC
>DATLGV010000150.1:0-4145 GCA_035540275.1 Acidovorax sp.
CGTATCTCCCTCGTGGTGGGCATCGCTTCGGTGGTGCTGTCCGTGGTGGTGGGCGTGGCGTTCGGCCTGCTGGCAGGCTTCCGGGGGGGCTGGGTGGATGCCGTGCTCATGCGCCTGTGCGACGTGATGCTGTCCTTTCCCGCCATCCTGGTCGCGCTGCTGATTGCCGGTGTGGGCCGTGCGCTGTTCCCCAATGCGCACGAGTCGCTGGCGTTTGGCGTGCTGATCCTGTCCATCTCCCTCACCGGCTGGGTGCAATATGCCCGTACGGTGCGCGGCTCCACGCTGGTGGAGCGCAACAAGGAATACGTGCAGGCGGCCCGTGTGACGGGCGTCTCGCCGCTGCGCATCATGCGCAAGCATGTGCTGCCCAACGTGATGGGGCCCGTGCTGGTGCTGGCCACCATCCAGGTGGCCACGGCCATCATCACCGAGGCCACGCTGTCGTTCCTGGGCGTGGGTGCGCCACCCACTTCGCCTTCGCTGGGCACGCTGATCCGCATCGGCAACGACTACCTGTTCTCGGGCGAATGGTGGATCACCGTGTTTCCTGGCGCCATGCTGGTGCTGATTGCTTTGTCCGTGAACCTGCTGGGTGACTGGCTGCGGGACGCCCTGAACCCGCGCCTCCGTTGAGCCACAACAAGAACAAGAAAAGCGATATTTCCATGAGCCTTCTCGAAGTCAAAAACCTCGTTGTCGAATTCCCGGGCCGCCGCGGTACCCTGCGCGCCCTGGACGACATTTCCTTTTCCATCGCACCCGGCGAGATCCTGGGCGTGGTGGGGGAGTCCGGCGCCGGCAAGTCGCTCACCGGCGCAGCCATCATCGGCCTGCTGGAGCCACCGGGCCGTGTCGCATCGGGCCAGATCCTGCTGGAGGGCCAGCGCATCGACAACCTCAACAACGAGGAGATGCGCCATATCCGGGGTCGCCGCATTGGTGCCATCTTTCAAGACCCGCTGACCTCGCTGAACCCCCTGTACACCGTGGGCCGCCAGCTCACCGAGACCATCCTGGCCCACCTGCCGGTCAACGCCGCCGAGGCGCGCCAGCGTGCCATTCAACTGCTCAAGGACACCGGCATCCCGGCGGCCGAAGAGCGCATCGACCACTACCCGCACCAGTTCTCCGGCGGCATGCGCCAGCGCGTGGTGATCGCCCTGGCCCTGGCGGCCGAGCCCAAGCTCATCGTGGCCGATGAGCCCACCACGGCGCTGGATGTGTCCATCCAGGCGCAGATCATCACGCTGCTGAAAAACATCTGCAAATCGCGCGGTGCCGCCGTGATGCTGATCACCCACGACATGGGCGTGATCGCCGAAACCTGCGACCGCGTGGCCGTGCTGTATGCCGGGCGCGTGGCCGAGATCGGCCCGGTGCACGACGTGATCAACCAGCCATCGCACCCCTACACCGCCGGGCTGATGGCCTCCATCCCCGACATGGAACAGGACCGCGAGCGCCTCAACCAGATCGATGGCGCCATGCCGCGCCTGAACGCCATCCCCAAGGGCTGTGCCTACAACCCCCGTTGCCCCAAGACCTTTGACCGCTGCATGACCGACCGCCCCGACCTGATGGATGCCGGCGCTACCCGCGCCGCCTGCTGGCTGCACGCCGGCGCCACGACCCAAGCCGAGGTGACCGCATGAGCGCCGCTGCAACAAAAAGCAAGGCCCTGGTGCAGGCGCACGACCTGGCCAAGACCTTCGACGTCTCTGCCCCCTGGCTCAACCGCGTGATCGAGCGCAAGCCCCGCACCCTGCTGCATGCGGTAGACGGCGTGAGCTTCGAGATCGAGAAGGGCAAGACGCTGGCCCTGGTGGGCGAATCCGGCTGCGGCAAGAGCACCGTGGCCCGCCTGCTGGTGGGCCTGTACGAGCCCACACGCGGCGGCCTCACGTTCGACCACCAGGATGCGCACGCAGCCTTCAAGGGCAACGATGCCAAGGCCATGCGCCGCCGCATCCAGATGATCTTCCAGGACCCGTACGCCAGCCTGAACCCGCGCTGGCTGGTGGAGGACATCATCGGCGAGCCGCTCAAGGAACACGGCCTCATCACCGACAAGGAGCAGCTCAAGCAACGCGTGGGCGAGCTGCTGCAGTCGGTGGGCCTGTCGCCGCTGGACATGGTCAAGTACCCGCACCAGTTCTCGGGCGGGCAGCGCCAGCGCATCTCGATTGCGCGCGCGCTGGCCACCGAGCCGGAATTTTTGGTCTGCGATGAGCCCACCAGCGCGCTCGATGTGTCGGTGCAGGCGCAGGTGCTCAACATCATGAAGGACCTGCAGCGCGAGCGGCACCTCACCTACCTGTTCATCAGCCACAACCTGGCTGTGGTGCGCCACGTGAGCGACCAGGTCGGCGTGATGTACCTGGGCCGCCTGGTCGAGCTGGCCGACAAGCACACGCTGTTCGACACGCCGCGCCACCCCTACACGCGCATGCTGCTCGATGCCATCCCCAAGATGCACGACACCGGCAAGGCGCGCACGCCCGTGCAGGGCGAGGTGCCCAACCCGCTCAACCCACCGCCGGGCTGCGCGTTCAACCCCCGGTGCCCGCATGTCAACGACCGCTGCCGCACCGAGCGCCCCCAGCTGCTGAGCATTGGTGGCATCCGCATTGCATGCCATGCGGTGGAAGAGGGACGTATCTAAGGCGATGGTTGCTCCTTAAATAGTAGCTGATTGCGCTTGGTGGATAAGCGCCAGGGTCTGTTTTGATTCCTATCTTGAATCGCAACAGTCCCTTCACGCCACGGGCTCCGTCGAGGAGCCCGTGGCGTTTTTGCATGGGCGATTGCCCGGGTCTGCTGCCCGGCCCTTCATGCGCCTGTCATCTTCCGTGCAGACCATGCACGTCTTTGGGCACGCGCACGCACGCACACGCATGCACGTACCGACGAATTGACAAAGGAACCCGATGAAGACCACCGGATGGACCCCGCAGCAGCGCAAGACCCCGTGCGCACATTCACCAGGACAGACCCCGGCACGGCGCCTGCGCGCGGCCCTGCTGGCGCTGGCGGCGGCCAGCGTTCTGGCGGCCTGTGGGGGCTCTGGCGACAGCGAGCCTGCGGGCAAGCCGCTCACGCTGACCATCCTGCACATCAACGACCACCATTCCACGCTGGAGTCCAAATCCAGGACGCTCAAGCTCTCGGCGGGCGGGGCGTCGGCGGTGGATGTGGTGGTGGACGCCGGTGGCTTCCCGCGCGTGACGGCCGCCATCAGCGAGCTGGCCGCCCAATCCACCAACGTGCTCAAGCTGCACGCGGGCGATGCGCTCACCGGCACGCTGTACTTCAACCGCGCCGGTGCCGATGGCGAGGCCGATGCGGCCCTGATGAACACGGTGTGCTTTGATGCCTTCACTCTCGGCAACCACGAGTTCGACAAGGGGGATGCGGGCCTCAAGGGCTTTCTGGACCTGCTGCGCAAGGGCAGCTGCAAGACGCCGGTGCTCAGCGCCAACGTGCAGTTCGGCCCCAACTCGGCGCTCAACGCCACGCGCGCGCCGGGCTATGTCAGCCCCTCCACCGTGGTGGAGCGCGACGGCCAGAAGATCGGCATCGTGGGCCTGACCATTGCGCAAAAGACCAAGGCCTCGTCCAGCCCCGACGCAGACACCACCTTCCAGGACGAAACCGTGGCCGCCCAGCGCGAGATCGACGCCCTGCGTGCCAGCAACATCAACAAGATCATCGTGCTCAGCCACATCGGCTACGACTACGACAAGCAGGTGGCCTCGCGCCTGTCGGGCGTGGACGTGGTGATAGGCGGGGACTCGCACACGCTGCTGGGCCCCGCCGCGCTCACCAGCACCGGCGTGGGTTCGCCTGCCGGCGCCTACCCCACGCGCATCACCGACAAGGACGGCAAGCCCGTGTGCGTGGTCCAGGCCTGGGAATACGCGCAGGTGGTCGGCGAGCTCAAGGTGAGCTTCAACGCCGAGGGCGATGTCACGCAGTGCGCAGGCACGCCCCACGTGCTGATTGGCGACAACTTCACCATCGCCGGCAAGGCGGCCACGGATGCGGAGAAGGCCGCCCTCACGGCCAGCGCCGCCGCCACCGGCGTGCTGCGCGTGACCGCACCGTCGGCCCCTGCCACCACTGCCCTGCAGCCCTTCAAGGAC
>DATLGV010000151.1:0-6655 GCA_035540275.1 Acidovorax sp.
TCGCCCACCAGGATCTTCTGGAAGCGCCGCTCCAGCGCCGCGTCCTTCTCGATGTACTTGCGGTATTCGTCCAGCGTCGTCGCACCCACGCAGTGCAGCTCGCCGCGCGCCAGCGCGGGCTTGAGCATGTTGCCCGCGTCCATCGCGCCCTCGGCCTTGCCCGCGCCCACCATGGTGTGCAGCTCGTCGATGAAGACGATGGTCTGGCCCTCGTCCTTGGCCAGCTCGCCCAGCACGGCCTTCAGGCGCTCCTCAAACTCGCCACGGTACTTGGCGCCGGCCAGCAACGCCGCCATGTCGAGCGAGAGCACGCGCTTGTTCTTGAGCGACTCGGGCACCTCGCCCGCCACGATGCGCTGGGCCAGGCCCTCGACGATGGCGGTCTTGCCCACGCCGGGCTCGCCGATGAGCACGGGGTTGTTCTTGCTGCGGCGCTGCAGCACCTGGATGGCGCGACGGATCTCGTCGTCGCGGCCGATCACGGGGTCGAGCTTGCCGGCACGGGCGCGCTCGGTCAGGTCCAGGCAGTACTTTTGCAGCGCGCCGCGCTGGCCTTCGGCCTCGGCGCTGTCCACCTTCTGGCCGCCGCGCACGGCGTTGATGGCGGCTTCCAGGCTCTTGCGGGTCAGCCCGTTGTCCTTGGCGATCTGGGCGGCATCGCCCTTGCTGTCGGTGAGCGCCAGCAAAAAGAGCTCGCTGGCGATGAACTGGTCGCCGCGCTTGATGGCTTCCTTTTCAGTAGCCTGCAGCACACGGCCCAGTTCGGGGCCGCCCTGCACCTGGTCGTGCCCCTGCACCTGCGGCAGGCGCTTGATGGCGGCTTCGGCCGCGCTGGCGAGGCCGGGCACGTTGGCGCCCGCGCGCTGCAGCAGCGCCTTGGGGCCGTCGTCCTGCTGGAGCATGGCCAGCAGCACGTGCACGGGTTCGATGTAGGCGTTGTCATGGGCCAGGGCAAGGCTCTGGGCATCGCTCAGGGCTTCCTGGAACTTGGTGGTGAATTTGTCGAGACGCATGGGTCAATGTCCTCCGATTGCGTCTCATGTGAGGAGGGGCCGGCGGTTTTCAAGCTGCGTCAGATCAACTTATCCACAGGTTCACGGGGCTGCCCAGGCATCAGAAACTATTCTTTTGATAGCTGCCCACGCTTTAAGGACGGGCAACAGTCGCCATTTTCATCACCCATTCTGCCTGTCCGTACAGGCCCGCACCGGGGCGCAGAACGCTCTCGTCCGCACATCGCCGCAGCCGGTGACGGCCCAAGGCTCTCAGAACGTGTTTACGATCTCAGGCATTGCTCGCGACGATGCCCCAGCGCGCCAGCGCCGCGTCATCGCTCACGCGGGCGTCCACCCAACGGGCGCCCTGGGGCGTCTGCTCTTTCTTCCAGAACGGCGCCTGGGTCTTGAGGTAGTCCATCAGAAATTCGCAGGCCTGAAAGCTCTGCCCGCGGTGCGCGCTGGTCACCGCCACCAGCACGATCTGGTCGAGCGGCTGCAGCAGCCCCACGCGGTGAATCACGCGGGCGCCAAAGATATCGAAGCGCCTGAAGGCCTCGTCCACCATGGCCTCGATGGATTTTTCGGTCATGCCAGGGTAGTGCTCCAGCTCCATGGACGACACCGGGTCACCATCGTTGCGGTCACGCACGGTGCCCACAAAGCTGCAGACAGCGCCCACCCCCCTGTTCTCGCGGCGCAGGGTTGCGATTTCAAGGGACAGGTCAAAGTCCTCGGTCTGGATGGAAACACGGGGCAAGGTCATGGCAAGGGCTCTCAGCGGGGTATGGGAAATTCGGCCAGAAAGGCGCGTCAGGGCGAGCGATGCAACCGTGGCGCGGCCAGCAGGGCGCGCTCTTCTTCCACCACCTTGTTCAGCTGCAACAGTGCGGGCGACGAGGGCAACTGGGCCAGCAATGCTTGCAGGCGCGTGATGTCGCCCACGCTGGGCGCCACCTTGATCTGTGCGACGGCGGCAGGCAGGTTGCCGCCCCTCACCAGCGCCAGTACCTTGGCGGGCCATTCACTTTTGTTGCGTGCCATAACTTGGTAAAAACAATTGTCTGTACGATTCGCCCGCACTGTACCCGCATGCGATCCGGTACGCGATCTTCTAGCCCTCTCCCACCCATGGCCACACAAACGATTGAGACCGACCTCTACAAGCTCTATCCATCCCCGCGCAATACCGTCCGCGATGTGTTCGAGCACCAGGTCTTCGTGCCCCACCCTTACGCCATCATTGACCTGGATGTGATGGAACTGGCGGGCAAAACCACGTTGTTCGGCGCCTGCCGCCTGTCGGACATGAAAATGGGCCAGGTCGTGACTTTCGAGCTGGCATCCGACCAGACCAAGTTCGAGCGGCTTTTTACCCCCGACTGAGCCCATGGACGACGACAACCAGATCCACGTGCCCCCGTCGTTCTTGGCGGTGTATACCGACGCACGCGGTCGCCTGACCGACAACGCGGACGCCGTGCGCACCCGCTACGAGCTGTGCGAAGACCTGGCGGGCCACCTGGTGGAGCACGCGCAGACGCTGTACCACGTGCAGGCGCCATCTGAGACCGAGATCCTGCAGCGCATTCATGCAGGGCTGTGCACGACGGAATCTGGCGTGTCGGTGCCCGAGGCCACGTGGATCGTCACCCGGCTGGCGGAGCTGCTGGTGTGGCAATGCCCTTTGCTGCAAGCCCCTCCACCCGCTCCGGTGGACGATGCGCCACCGGGACCGCCCTCGCCCTGAAGAGCCCCGTGGCTGCGGCCAGGGCTTGGCTATACTGCGCCCCATGCCCACGCACACCCTCATTGCCATGACCACCGCCCCCGCGGTGGCAATGCAGTGCGTGGTCAAAGCCAAAAAACCCCAGCTCATCTGACCGGAGCTGTGTGGTTCCGTCCCGGATGAGCGACGGAACCTGTTGGCAAAAATTTCCCTTTTTGGCTCCTGGCATTTCGCGCGCACCCGTGACGGTTCTTCCCTTGGTCGAACCTTGAAAGGACGTTTCGCATGCCCGCAGTCTCTGCCTCCCCCACCCCATTCCAGGGTCTCTGGATCCCCCTGGTCACCCCGTTCCGCGATGGCGTGGTGGACCACCCGTCCCTCACCCGGCTCACGAAGACGCTGGCCGACCAGGGCGTTGCAGGCTTTGTGGCCTGCGGCTCCACCGGCGAAGCCGCTGCGCTCGACAAGACCGAGCAATTGGCAGTGCTGGAGACGGTGCTGGATGCCTCACAAGGCCTGCCCGTGGTGATGGGGCTGTCGGGCTACCACCTGGGCCAGACGCAGGAATGGGTACAGGCCCTGGCGCAGTACCCCTTGGCCGGCCTGCTGGTACCGGCACCGCACTACATCCGCCCGTCGCAAGACGGGTTGCTGCTGTGGTTCCGCGCCCTGGCCGACGCCAGCGCCGCGCCACTGGTCCTCTACGACATCCCCTACCGCACGGGCGCCACGCTGGCCACCGACACCCTGCTGGCCCTGGCCGAACACCCGCGCATCCGCGCCATCAAGGACTGCGGCGGCAACGCGGCCAAGACCCAGGCACTGATCGCGGACGGGCGCCTGGCCGTGCTGGCGGGCGAAGATGCGCAGATGTTCACCACCCTGGCCCTGGGCGGCCACGGCGCCATTGCCGCCAGCGCGCACTGGCAGGCCCCGCGTTTTGTGGCCTTGATGGAGCTGCTGCGCGCGGGCGACCTGCCACAGGCCCGCCGGGTGTGGCAAGCCTTGTTGCCCTGGGTGGAGGCGTGCTTTGCAGAACCCAACCCGGCGCCGCTGAAGGTCGTGCTGGCCCGCGCGGGCTGGATGCGCAATGAACTGCGCGCGCCGATGACAGCGGCCTCCGCTGCGCTGGAGCAGCGGCTGCAGACCCTGCCCGGGCTCAGCCCCCGGTAACCGGGGGGAAGAAAGCCACCTCGGCCCCATCGGCCAGGGTGGCGGACTCGTCGCTCAAGGTCTGGTTCAGTGCCATGCGCACGGCGCGGCCCCGCGCCAGGCTGCTGGCATGGGCACCGCCGCGTGCGATGAGTTCGTCGCGCAAGGCGCCCAGCGTGGTGGCGGCGGTTTCGACCGCCTCACTGCCCTGCCCGATGGCCTCGCGGATCGAGGCGAAGTAGCGCACAGTGACCTTCATCCCAGCAACTCCGAAAACGCAATGAATGGCACCGTGTCGCCCGGCGCAATCGTCTGGCCCGCTGGGTTGTCCACCACGCCGTCGCCCCAGGCCGCCGAGGTCAGCACGCCCGAACTCTGGTTGCTGAACAGGTCCAGCCCGCCCGCTGCGTTGAGCCGCACGCGCAGAAACTCGCGGCGCTTGTCGGCCTTAGGCCAGTGGAAATCGGCACGGACAGCCACGGCTTGCGGCGCCACGTCCTGCACGCCCTGCAGCCGCAGCACAAAGGGCCGCACCAGCAGCGCAAAGGTCAGAAAGCTCGACACCGGGTTTCCGGGCAGGCCCATGAAGTGGGCGGCACCACCTTCCCGCGGGATCTGGCCGTAGGCAAACGGCTTGCCGGGCTTCATGGCGATCTGCCAGAGGTCCAGCGTGCCCAGCGTTTCCACGGCGGGCTTGATGTGGTCTTCCTCGCCCACGCTCACGCCGCCGCTGGTCAGGATCAGGTCGTGCGCGCTGCTGGCCTGGCGCAGGGCGTCGATGGTGGCGTCGCGCCGGTCGGGCACGATGCCCAAGTCGGTCACCTCGCAGCCCAGGCGCAGCAGCATGGCGCGCAGAAAAAACCGGTTGCTGTTGTAGATGGCGCCGGGGCGCATCTGCTCGGGCGGCACCTCGCCGGGCATGACCAGTTCATCGCCGGTGGAGAACAGCGCCACGCGCGGGCGGCGCGCCACCTGCAGCTGGTGCAGGCCGATGCTGGCCGCCAGGCCCAGTTCGGCCGGGGTGAGGCGCGTGCCCGCCGACAGTACCACCGCGCCCCGGGTGATGTCCTCGCCCGCGCTGCGGATCCACTGGCCGGCTTGGGGGACGGCGTTGATCCGCACCGAACCCAGGCCATCAGCCGCCGCAAGGGCCTCGCAGTCCTCCTGGATCAGGATGGCATCGGCGCCTGCAGGCACCGGCGCACCGGTGAAGATGCGGGCGGCTGTTCCGGGCTGCAGCGGGTCGCCCGCACTGCCCGCAGGAATGCGCTGCGACACGGGCAACACCACACCAGCCGCCGCCACATCGGCGCAACGCACGGCATAGCCGTCCATCGAGCTGTTGTCCTGGGGAGGCACTTGCAAGGCCGACACGCAGCTTTGCGCCAGCACCCGGCCGTCGGCGTCAAAGGTGGTGACCGTGTCGGTACCCGGCAGCGGCCGGGCTTGCGCCAGCAGGTCCGCCAGCGCCTCGTCCAGCGGCTTGAGGGGCTTCATTGCGGGGCGCATGGCAGCAGCCCCCCGTGCAGTTCCCAGTTGTATTCAAAGCGGTGTTCGTGCTGAATGAGCCAATCCACCACCTGGTCAGGCGCGTTGAGGTCCAGCAGTGGCAGTTGCGTGGGCACTGGCAGGCTCTCGGGCGCATCGGTGGCCACGGCCACCACAAAGTCATCTTCCGGATAGCGCACGGGTTTGGCCAGCTGCCCGGGCTCGGGCGCGCGCCAGACCTCGATCTTGAGCAGGTCGCTGTCCTTGAAACCCTCCACCAGCACCCAGTCCACGCCCTGGTACAGCTCGGCCAGCAGGTGGTGCACGCTGAGCGTGGCCGGCTGCTCGAACTCGCGCACCAGCATCAGGCGCTTGTCCGATGCGGCGACCACCTCGAAAGCCCCCGCCTCGCGGTGGCGGTAGGTGTCCTTGCCCGGGTGGTCCACATCAAAACTGTGGTGGGCATGCTTGACCACCGATACGCGCAGCCCCCGCAGGCGCAGCGCGGGGATCAACTGCTCGACCAGCGTGGTCTTGCCACTGCCGGAGAACCCGGCAAAACCGACAACCTTCATCCACCGCTCCTTGATTAGCTATGCTATTTATAGCTTTCAGCGCATACCAGACTGGCGCCTGGGGCAATTTTGATCACAAACCCGGGCCATCCCGACCCGCAAAGCGCCTACCGGCACCTGCCGCCGGACTGCCCGGGCTGAGCCTTCACCCCGCCCGGCTCACGCGCAATGGCGCTCAATGTAGGCCTTGACCAGGTCCACATCGGCGGACATGACCTGCACCCGCTTGGGCAGGTCTTCGATGCCCGCAAACTTGGCAGGCCGCTCGGGCGCATGGCCCAGGGCTTCGACGATGGTCTCGGCAAACTTGATGGGCAGTGCGGTCTCCAGCACGATCATCGGCACGCCGGGGTCCTGGTGGTGCTCCAGGGCCACCTTCACCCCGTCGGCGGTGTGGGTGTCGATGGTCACTCCATGGCGCTGGTAGTTGTCGCGGATGGTGGCGAGGCGGTCGGCATGGGTGCTCTTGCCGCTTTCAAAGCCGTACTTGGTGGCGGCATCGGCAAAACACGGGTCCTGGCTCAGATCAAACCGCCCCTCCTTAGACAGGGCATCGCCAAACAAAGCCTTGGTGCGCGCACCGTCGCGGCCCAGCAGGTCGAACACGAAGCGCTCGAAGTTGCTGGCCTTGCTGATATCCATGGACGGGCTGGACGTTTCGTGCGTGTCTGCACTGCCACGCACACGGTACACGCCGGTGCGGAAGAACTCGTCGA
>DATLGV010000152.1:0-3685 GCA_035540275.1 Acidovorax sp.
GTAGCCACACCCACCGATTGCACGGACGACGACCATGGACGACCAAGGCCTCCACGATGCCGCCATCATGCTGATGTCCCTCGGCGAGGAAGAGGCGGCCGAGGTGTTCAAGCATTTCTCGCCCAAAGAGGTGCAGAAGCTGGGCGAAACCATCGCGCGCATGCGCTCGGTGTCGCGCGAGAAGGTGGACGAGGTCATCAACAAGTTCTCGAACGCGGCCGCAGCGCAAAGCCTGCTGGTGTCCGATACCGGCAACTACGTGCGCGCCGTGCTCAGGCGCGCCCTGGGCGACGACAAGGCCGGGCTGCTGATCGACCGGATCTTGCAGGGCGGCGATGTCTCGGGCATCGAGAGCCTCAAGTGGATGGACCCGCTGTCGGTGGCCGAACTGTTGCGCAACGAGCACCCCCAGATCGTCGCCGCCATCCTGGTGCACCTGGACAGCGACCAGGCGTCGGGCATCCTGATGCACCTGACGGACCGCCAGCGCAGCGAGATCCTGCTGCGCGTGGCCACGCTGGAAGGCATCCAGCCCACGGCCCTGAAGGACCTGAACGAGGTGCTGTTCAAGGTGCTGGCGGGGGGGGACAAGATCCGCAAGAGTTCTCTGGGTGGCGTCAAGGCCGCCGCAGAAATCATCAACATGCTGGGCGGCAACATGGATGCCGTGGTTCTCGAGTCCATTCGTGGCTACGACCCCGACCTGGCCCAGAAGATCATGGACAAGATGTTCGTGTTCGAAGACGTGCTCAAGCTCGACGACAAGGCCATTCAGACGGTGCTCAAGGAAGTGGCGTCCGAAACCCTCATCGTGGCCCTCAAGGGGGCGGTGCCCGAGCTGCGCGAGAAATTCCTGTCCAACATGTCTACGCGCGCTGCAGAAGCGCTGCGCGAGGACCTCGAGTCGCGCGGTCCGATGCGGCTGTCCGAGGTGGAGGCGCAGCAGAAGGAAATCCTCAAGACGGTGCGCCGCCTGTCCGACGAAGGCCAGATCATGATCGGAGGAGCGGGTGATGATGCCTTCGTCTAACCAGCGCTCGTATTCGCGCTTCATTCCCAGCGAGGAGGTCGGCGATTTCACGCAGTGGAAGTTTGCTGCGGTGGACGGCTCGGACCTGGTGGAGCCCGAGCCCGAGCCGGAGCCTGTGGCAGAACTGCCGGTTGAGCTGGACGAGGCAGCGCAGCAGGCGCTGGTCCAGCAGGCGTGCGACGATGCCTATGCTGAGGGTTTTGCCCAGGGGCAGGCGCAGACTGCGCTGGAGTGGCAGCGCCGCATGGACGAATACATTGCCCGGCAGGGGCAAGAGGCTGCGCAGCGCCTGCAGGGCGTGTTGCAGACCCTGGATGCAAGCCTGATCGACATGCAGCAGCAGATGGCGCAGCAGCTGCTGGAGCTGGCATGCGACATCGCGCGCCAGGTGGTGCGCCAGGAGCTGTCGGTCAACCCCCATGCCCTGCTGCCGGTGGTGCGCGAGGCCGTTGGCATGCTGGTGACCGAGGGGCGCCCTGCCACGGTGCGGCTCAATCCGGTGGACATGGAGGCCATGGCCGAACCTCTGCGCGAAGAGGTCCATGCGCCAGGCGTGCAATGGATGACCGATGCTGCCGTGCCTGCCGGGGGCTGCCTGGTGGAGTCGGCGGGCACGGTCGTCGATGGCAGTCTCGACAAGCGCTGGCAGCGCGCCATCGCCGCGCTGGGCTTGCAGTCGCCCTGGGACGACGGGGAGCGCGGGGATGGCGATGGCCGTTGAAACTGCTCCCGCCTGGACGCGCTTCATGGACGACGCGCGTGGGCGTGTGGCCGAGGGCGTGCCCTTGGAGACACGCGGTACGCTCACCCGCCTGACGGGCCTGGTGCTGGAGGCCGTGGGCATCCGCGTGCCCGTAGGCTCGCAGTGCATGGTGCAAATGCCCGGGCATGCGCCGGTGCTGGCGGAGGTCGTGGGGTTCTCTGCAGACCGTGCCTTCCTGATGCCTGCGGGCGACATCCACGGGCTGTCCAGCGGGGCCAGCGTGGTGCCGGCCGCACCCTACATCCCCATGCCGCGCCTGGGCGAGCCTTCCCGGCCGGTGCAGCGCGCCGGTGTGCTGCGCTTGCCCATGGGCGACGGGCTGCTGGGGCGCGTGGTGGACGCCCAGGGCCTGCCCCTGGACCACGGCGGGCCGGTGCAGGATGTGGTGGCCGAACCCATGGGCCGCCGCCAGATCAACGCCATGGACCGCGACCCGGTGCGCGAGTCGCTGGACACCGGCGTGCGCGCCATCAATGCGCTGCTGACCGTGGGCCGCGGCCAGCGACTGGGCCTGTTCGCGGGCTCGGGCGTGGGCAAGAGCGTGCTGCTGGGCATGATGGCCCGCTACACCCAGGCCGACGTGATCGTGGTGGGACTCATTGGCGAGCGGGGACGCGAAGTCAAGGAGTTTGTGGAAGACATTCTGGGCCAGGAAGGCCGTGCACGGTCGGTGGTGGTGGCTGCACCCGCCGATGCACCGCCGCTATTGCGCATGCAGGGCGCGGCCTATGCCACGGCCGTGGCAGAGCATTTCCGCGACAAGGGCCAGCATGTGCTGCTGCTCATGGATTCGCTCACACGCTATGCCATGGCCCAGCGCGAGATCGCGCTGGCCATCGGCGAGCCGCCGGCCACCAAGGGCTATCCGCCTTCGTGCTTTGCCAAATTGCCAGCGCTGGTGGAGCGCAGTGGCAACGGCCTGCACGGCGTGGGTTCGATCACTGCGTTCTACACGGTGCTGTCCGAGGGGGACGACCAGCAGGACCCCATTGCCGATGCGGCCCGGGCCATTCTGGACGGCCACATCGTGCTGTCGCGCGCTCTGGCGGAGACGGGGCACTTCCCCGCCATCGACATCGAGCAATCGGCCTCGCGGGTGATGCACAACGTGGTGTCGCGCGGGCATTTCGACCTGGCGCGGCGGTTTCGTGCGGTGTATTCGCGTTACCAGAAGAGCCGTGACCTGGTGCAGGTGGGGGCCTACATGAGCGGCTCCGACCCCGCGCTGGACGAAGCGATCCGCCTGCAGCCGCAGATGGCCGGTTTTCTGCAGCAGGACATGTTCGAAGCGGCCTCCATGGACCACAGCGTCGCCGCGATGGCGGCGGTGCTGGACCATTGAGGGCGGACCGGGTAAGCCGCCATGTCCAGTCTCAATGCCCTGTCCGTCGCCGTCGAGGTGGCCTCCCGCAAACGGGATGAGGCCCGCAAGGTGCTGCAGGACACCCTGGCCGCCGAACAGGCGGCGCGGGCCCAGCTCGATCAGCTGGAAGACTACGCACGGGAAACCGAGTCCCGCTGGGGCATGAAGGCCAATACGGCCGTGCAGCCCGAAGTGATGTACCACCACTATCACTTCATGGACCGGCTGGGCCATGCGGCCAGCATACAGACCGGGGTGGTGGGCGACCACTGTGCGCGGGTGCAGGCGGCGCAGCGCGCACTGCTGGATGCAGAGCTGCGCTTGGCCAGTCTGCGCAAGGTGGTGGACAAGCGGCGCCACGACCTCGCCCTGCAGCAGCAGCGCAGGGACCAGAAACAGACCGATGAACGCGCCGCGCTGCAGTACCGCACTGCGGGCCAGGAGAATTGAACATGGAACCGACCAAGGTAGCCTCTTCGCAGGGCACGCAGGGCACGCAGGGAGCGCAGGGCACCCAGCCCGCCCACAC
>DATLGV010000153.1:0-1547 GCA_035540275.1 Acidovorax sp.
GGGTGCGATAATCTTGCGCTTTATGGTGCCATCCAGTTGCAAAACTGCAGGTTTTGGCACCACCCCTCCCGGGCCCACCCGTCTTGGCAACCGAACAAGAACTCTCCGATTTCCTCAAAAGCGTAGAAAAGCGCGCATTCAAGCGCTCGGTCTACCACGTTCGCAACGAGGAAGCGGCGCTCGACATCGTGCAGGACAGCATGCTCAAGCTGGCGGAGCACTACGGCGACAAACCGGCAGCCGAGCTGCCCATGCTGTTCCAGCGGATTCTCTCCAACTGCACCCTGGACTGGTTCCGGCGCCAGAAGACACGCAATGCACTGTTTTCGAGCATGAGCGACTTCGAAGGCCCGGGTGAAGATGGCACGGATTTTGATCTGCTGGAAGCGTATTCAGGGACAGAAGACGGCGACAAGGCCGAAAGCGCGGAAGATTTGACCCGCCGGGCCCAGATCTTCCAGGGCATTGAGGAGGAAATTGCCGAATTGCCGCCGCGTCAACGGGAAGCGTTCCTGATGCGTTACTGGGAAGAAATGGACGTCGCAGAGACGGCTGCCGCCATGGGCTGCTCTGAAGGCAGTGTCAAAACACACTGCTTTCGTGCCATACAAACCCTCAGCAAGGCACTGAAGGCCAAAGGAATCGAGCCATGAAGAACACTGTACAGACCCCACCGACCCAAGCTGAAGCCGCCGCAGAGCGCTTTGCGCTGCGCGTCACGGCGCGCCTGTCCGGCGGCACCGACGCCCTGCCCTATGACATTTCCGAACGTCTGCGCGCCTCGCGCATGCAGGCACTGGCCAAGCGCAAGGTCACCGCCCCGGTGCGTCGCACCGCCCCTGCGGCGGCCGTGGTCGGCACGGGCCACACCGCCACACTGGGCCGCGGCGGTGATGGCGGCAGCGGGTGGAATGCCCTGGTGTCTGCCGTGCCGCTGCTGGCACTGGTCGTGGGCCTGGTGGTCATCAATATCGCCCAGGACGAGCGCATCGCCAATGACGTGGCCGAGGTGGATGCCGCTTTGCTGACCGACGACCTGCCCCCCGCTGCATACTCGGACCCCGGCTTTGTACAATTCCTCAAGACCTCCGCGCAGCCAAACTGACCTGCCTGACACTGGACTGCATGCACCCAAGCCCCTCCGAAGCCCCCTCCACGCTGCCAGCCTTTGTGCTGGCATTGGCGCTTCTGGGCGCGCTCTCGGCCGGCGGCTGGCAGGCATGGGTTCAGATGCGCATGGCGCCCAGCACGGTGCTGCAGGCAGGTGCAGAGGCCGCGGTGGCCCGCCCCAACAACGCCCGCGCGGACCTGTCTGCTGCGAACACCCCCCCGGCCACGGAGTCGGGACCGGGCTGGGGCACACTCAGCACGGCGCAAAAACTGGCGCTGTATCCGCTGGCAGAACGCTGGGCGCTGATCAGCGAGGCCCAAAAACGCCGCTGGCTCGACCTGGCCACCAACTACCCCAGCCTTTCCGAAGAAGAACAGCGCAAGTTCCACGACCGCATCACCGCCTGGGCCAGCCTGAGTGCCCAGCAGCGCAGCCA
>DATLGV010000154.1:0-5212 GCA_035540275.1 Acidovorax sp.
CAATAAAAGCAGCCCAGCGGCCGCAGGCGCCGCAGGCTGGGGCGGCCGTTGACGTCGGCGTAGTCCACCTGCACCACGCGGCGGCTGTGCACGGCCTCGCGCAGGGCCTGCAGATGGGCCTGCACACGCGGCTCCAGCCCCACCGAGGGCGCATAGAGCGCCTGGGCCTCGGCCGCCACGCGCGCGGCGGGGGGCAGCACGGACAGGATCTTGCCCAGGGCGCCTTCCACCTCGCGGGCCAGCCCGGCGTCGAGCCAGGCCTGGGCCAGGCGGGCGGCAGCCACCAGCGCATCGGCTTCGCCCTGGCTGAACATCAGCGGCGGCAGCTCAAAGCCCGCGCCCAGGCGGTAGCCCACACCGGCCTCGCCCTCAATGGGCACACCCTGGTGCTGGAGGTCCGCCACGTCGCGGTAGATGGTGCGGGCCGAGACTTCGAGCCGCTCGGCCAGGAAGGCGGCGGTGGACAGGCGCCGCCCCCGGATGAGCTGGACGATCTGGAACAGGCGGTCAGCGCGACGCATGAGCGAGGGCCTGTGGACGCGCCGAAGCAGACGGGGCTCTCAGGCCGGGGGACTCAGCCATGGCCTTTGCGCTGCTGCGCCAGCGCGTCGTCGATCTGGGAGGCACGCACGAACGCAGGGCGCTGCAGGAGCGGCTGCACATACTGCTCGAACGCAGGGCGGCGCTCGATGGTGCCGAACTGCATGCCCCAGATCAGGTGCGCGCCCACATACAGGTCTGCGGCCGTGAAGTGGTCGCCGCACAGGTGCGGCCCCTGGCTCACGGTGTGCTCCAGGGTGTTCATGACATCGGCATAGCTGCCGTAGCCGACCATGGCCGCGCGTTCGGCAGGTGCCAGCAGGTTCAGCGCCTTGGCGGTGGCGGCACTCTCCAGCGGCCCGGCGCAAAAGAACAGCCAGCGGTAGTACGCAGCGCGCGCAGGTGTTCCCACGGCGGGCGCCAGCGATTTGTCGGGAAACAGGTCGGCCAGGTAGGCGCAGATGGCCGCCACCTCGGTCACCACCGCCTGTCCGTGCCGCAGCGCGGGCACCTTGCCCATGGGGTTGATGGCCAGGTAGTCGGGGGCCTTCATGGTGGTGCCGTATTCGAGCAGCACGGTGTCGTAGGGCACGCCACACTCCTCCAGCATCCAGCGCGCGGTGCGGCCCCGGGACATGGGGTGGGTGTAGAACGTCAGGGCGGCAGAAGAGGTGTTCATGAATGCTCCTAGTCAGATGGCGTCATGCGCGGCGCGCACCGGGGGCGATGCCGATATGGATGGCCACGCGGTCCGGGCCCGCGTACCGCTCGAAATCGGTGCCAAAGCGCCGTGGCACCTGCGGGTTGGATGCAAAGTAGCGCCAGACATCGCCCCAGGCGTCCATCACCCTCTGCGGCATTGTGCCGTGGCCGTGGAACACGAGATAGTCGCCCGCCTCCACCGCCACCTGGACGGCGCCCGCGAGCGGGGCAACGGGCGGCGGCACGGCCACGCCCGCGGTGACATCGAAGGCGCCATGCGCATCGGACTCGTAGCCGCTGTACACACCGAAGAGGTGGCCATCTTCGCCACGGCCGGGCAGCTTGCCCTCCCAGCTCTCGCTGAAGAAACGGTCCCACAGGCCGCCAATGCGGGCGGTGGCGGGGTTGCTCTCGTCGCGGTTGCGGGTGCGCACCGTCAGTCCAGTGACATGGAATGCGACCACCGGGGTGAGGGTGGGGGGTGTTGTCATGCTCAGGCTCCTCTCTGTGTCGGGCCCGGCATGTTGCAACCCGGCTGCTGACAGCATGGTGTCAGCAGCCTGTCTGCTGGTTCGTAACGGGCCGTGACGGGAGGGCAGGCGCTGGCGGGTTCGCGGCGCTGGGCCGTGCCAGCGCCGACGGGATGACGGCACGGACAGGAGCCCGGACGCCCCAGGGAGCGCGGGCAAAGGGCGCGGCATGCCCCCTCCCCGGATCGGATCGGATCGATCAGGCTGCGGCCGACGCGCCGCCCGGGTCCACGGCGGGAGCGGCAGGCATTGCCGCTGCGGCAGCTGCAGCCGCCCGCCGGCGGGCGCGCTCCAGCTGCTGGCCCACGGTGCGGGGCACCAGGCCGTACATGTCGGCAAAGGCTTCCAGCGTCTGGCCGCTGGCTTCAAAGGCGCGCAGCAGGGCTTCGTCCTTGGCGTTGCGGGCCGACCATTCGGCAAAGGCTTCTTCCAGGATGGCGTTGGCGCCTTCGTCGCGGCCCTGCACCCGCCCGGTGTAGTCCTCGCGCGTGAGGCCCGAGGCCTCGAACGCGGCCATCATGCGGTTACGCAGCTTGGGCAGCAGGTCTTCGGTGGCGCGCGCCTTCTTGCGGCGGTACACCTCCAGCAGCGCGTGGTGCACATGCTCGGGCGCCATGTCTTCCACGGGCTGGCCTTGCAGGTCGTGCCGCTTGTCGCCGGCTGCCACGCTTTGCAGATAGCGCGTGGAGCGGGTGTGGATGCCCAGGGCCACCTTGAGCGCCTCGCGCTCGAACAGCTCGGGGTGGGCCGCCAGGAGGTCCTGGAAGATGCCGCGCTTGAGCGGGCGGAACACGGCGCCGAACAGCTGGGGGTAGAGCGCCGCGAGCTGCTCCAGCGCGGGGTGCACGCGCTGGGGCGCGCGGGAGCCCGCTGCCGGTGCGGCGGCATCTGCCGCACCGTCGGCGCTTGCACGGCCCTGCGGCGCCTGGCGCCCGTCCGGCTTGCGGCGGTTGCGGCCACCCCGGCGTGGGCCGTCCTGGCGCCGCGGGGGCGCACCGGCTTCGGCAGCAGGCGCTGCCACGGACTCGGGGGTTGCCACGGCAACGGCAGCCTCGGCCACCACAGGCGCGGCCGGGGCGCTGGCAGGGGCTGCGTGGGGTTGTTCTTGTGTGGACGCGGAGTCGGTCATGGCAATGCAGTTTGGGGGCAAAGGGAAGGCGACAAAACCCTCGATCATGCCAGCCTCGGGCTGGCGGGCACCAGGGAGGCCGGATTCTGGCGCGCGCGGGGAGGCTCGACGCCTTGCCCCCACACGCCATCAGCCCGTGCGCAGGGCCTCGTCCAGCACCTCCACCCAGTGCCGCACGGGCGTGCCGGTGCCGCTTTGCAGGTGGGTGATGCAGCCGATGTTGGCCGACAGGATCATGTCGGGCGGCTGGTTGCCGAAGGCTTCGGCCAGCACGCCGAGCTTGCGGTCGCGCAGCTGGTAGGACAGGTCGGGGTTGAGCACCGAGTACGTGCCTGCCGAGCCGCAGCACAGGTGGGCATCGTTGCGCGCGGTGCGCAGCTTGAAGCCCAACTGGTTCAGGTGCGCCTCCACCCCGCCGCGCAGCTTCTGGCCGTGCTGCAGCGTGCAAGGGGGGTGGTAGGCGTACAGGGTGTCCGGCTGGTTCACGCGGCCCTGCAGTTTGTCGGCCAGCTCGGGCAGCATCTCGGGCAGCAATTCCGACAGGTCGCGCGTGAGGGCGCTGATACGCTCGGCCTTGGCCGCGTACTGCGCATCGTCCTTCAGGATGTGGCCGTATTCCTTGACGGTGACGCCGCAGCCCGAGGCGTTCATGACGATGGCCTCGACCCCACCGGCCTCCACCAGCGGCCACCAGGCGTCGATGTTGGCGCGCATCTCGGCCTTGCCGCCCTCCTGGTCGTTGAGGTGGAACTTGACGGCGCCGCAGCAGCCGGCCTTGGATGCGATCACGGTCTGGATGCCAACGGCATCGAGCACGCGCGCCGTGGCGGTGTTGATGCCCGGCATCATGGCTGGTTGCACGCAGCCCGCCAGCATGAGCACCTTGCGCGCATGCTGGCGCGTGGGCCAGGCGCCGGCGTCCTGCGGGGCGGGCACCTTGGCCTTGAGCGCCTCGGGCAGCAGGCCGCGCACCATTTGCCCGGCCTTCATGGCGGGGGCGAACAGGGGCGAGGGCAGGCCTTCCTTCAACGCCCAGCGCAGCGCTTTTTCGCCCACGGGGCGGGGCACTTTTTCATCGACGATCTTGCGGCCGATGTCCACCAGGTGGCCGTACTGCACGCCGCTCGGGCAGGTGCTTTCGCAGTTGCGGCAGGTGAGGCAACGGTCCAGGTGCATCTGGGTCTTGCGGGTGGGGGTCTCGCCCTCGAGCACCTGCTTGATGAGGTAGATGCGGCCACGCGGGCCGTCCAGCTCGTCGCCCAGCAGCTGGTAGGTGGGGCAGGTGGCGGTGCAGAAGCCGCAGTGCACGCACTTGCGCAGAATGGATTCGGCCTCCAGGCCATCGGCGCGGGCGCGGTATTCAGGGGAGAGCTGGGTTTGCATGGATAGCAGCCTGGGCAAAGAGACCAAAAGGACCAAAGAGACGGACGAAAACTTCAGGACGGGTTCACCCTCAGCGCGCGGCTGGGGGGTCTGCCGGGGGGGACAGCGGTGGGTCGCGCGGCGCAGCGGGCTCCAGAGGCTTGCGCAACGGGCGGCGCAGCCGCGCGCGGTCGGCCCACAGGGGGGGCAGCGACAGGGCCAGCAGCACCAGCGCCAGCGGCACCACGAACACAAAGCCCACATGCTTGAAGCCTGCCGCACCCGCAATGCCGCCCACCAAGAACATGGCGACCAGCCCGGCAAACATCCGCAGCCGGGCCTGGTTGGCGCGCACCTGCGACTCGGGCGCCGTGCCGGTGCGGTTCCAGTAGAGCATCTTGCCCATCTCGATGCCCAGGTCGGTCACCACGCCGGTCATGTGGGTGGTGCGGATCTGGGACGAGGACATCTTGGTCACGGTGGCGTTCTGCAGCCCCATGATGAAGGACAGCAGCAGCACCGTGAGCGGCACGGCAAACGGCGTGGGCCAGCTGAGCGTGATGGCGCCCACCAGGCCAAACAGCAGCATGAGCACGGACTCCAGCACCAGCGGCAGCGCGAAGGTGCTGCGCAGCCTGCGCTGTCGCGCCCAGTTGACCATGATGGCCGTGGTGCCCGCCCCCGACATGAAGGCCCACAGCGCGCCCACGGCGCCCAGCACCAGCTTCATCTGCCCCAGCACCAGGTTGTCGGCCAGCGACGACAGGAAACCCGTCATGTGCGAGGTGTAGAGGTGCACCACCAGAAAGCCCCCCGCATTCACCGCCCCGGCATTGAAGGCCAGCAACAGGCCCAGCACCCGGTTGCTGGCGACCGTGCGGTGGTGTCCGGTGAGGTGGCGAAAGCGTCGCATGGCCGGGGTGGCGGTGGGGGCGGTGAAGCGGGGCAC
>DATLGV010000155.1:0-2000 GCA_035540275.1 Acidovorax sp.
CGTCCGGGCCGCGCAGCAGCAGCTCGTCCACCTTGCGCCGCCCCGCACAATATCGGGTGTGACCGCTACCGAGTTCGATTCTTCTGAGACCTACCCCCCTGCGCTGGCTGCCCCTTCCGGCAAGCGGCGCCGCATCGCGCACCTGGACATGGACGCTTTCTTCGCATCCGTCGAGCTGCTGCGCTACCCGCAGCTCAAGGGCCTGCCGGTGGTGATTGGCGGCGGGCGGCGCAAGGTGGACGAGCTGCTGCTGCGCGGCCCGGACGGCACCGCAGAGCGTGAGCGGCGCTTCATCCCGTTGGAGGACTTTCCGCTGCTCAAGGACTACGTGGGCCGGGGCGTGATCACCACGGCCACCTATCCGGCGCGGCAGTTTGGCGTAGGGTCGGCCATGGGCATGATGAAGGCGGCCAAGCTGTGCCCGCAGGCCATCGTGCTGCCGGTGGATTTTGACGAGGTGCGGCGCTTTTCGCGTCTGTTCAAAAGCACCATCACCGAGATCGCGCCGGTGATGCAGGACCGGGGCGTGGACGAGGTCTACATCGACTTCACGGACGTTCCGGGTGGCCAGCGCGAAGGCGGGCGGGTGCTGGCGCGGCTCATCCAGAAAAGTATCTTTGAAAGGACCGGGCTGACCTGCTCGATTGGCGTGGCGCCCAACCGGCTGTTGGCCAAGATGGCCAGCGAGTTCAACAAACCCAATGGCATCTCCATCGTTTACGAGGAAGACCTGCAGAGCAAGATCTGGCCGCTGAACGTGCGCAAGATCAACGGCATCGGCCCCAAGGCGGGCGAGAAGCTGGCGCGGCTGGGCGTAGAGACCATCGGACAGCTGGCCGCGCAGGATGAGCAATGGCTGATGGGCCACTTTGGCAAGTCCACCGGCGCCTGGATGCACCGCGTGGCCTGGGGCCGCGATGACAGCCCGGTGGTGACCGAGAGCGAGCCCGTGAGCATGAGCCGCGAGACCACCTTTGACCGCGACCTGCATGCGGTGCGCGACCGGGCCGAGCTGGGCGCGATCTTTACCGACCTGTGCATGCGCGTGGCCGAGGACCTGCAGCGCAAGGGCTATGTGGCGCGCACCATCGGCATCAAGCTGCGCTACGACGACTTCAAGATCGCGACGCGCGACCACACGGCCAACAGCTACACGGCCGACGGGGCCACCATCCGGCAACTGGCCGGGCAGTGCCTCAAACGCGTGCCGCTGGACAAGCGCCTGCGGCTGCTGGGCGTACGTGCCAGCACGCTGGTGCGGCGCGGCGAGGAGCCCGAGCCCGATCCGCAGACCCGTGCGGCAGCCGCGAGCAGCCGGCGCAGGCCGCAGGCGGGTGTGGACAGGGACACAGGGCAGCTCTTTTGACGCCACAGGGGTAGGGCTGGGGCGTTTGCGCCTCGGGAGGGTTGTGCAGGCCATCCCTCACTCGGCACCTTTTTGGGGCAAATCGGGGGAGTGAGCAGTTAGACTTGATTCGTATCAAGCGGTTACACGAACGTCTAACAAAACACCGCGCTGCCTGCCCTTGCCGCAGGCCTTCCAGGAGCCTCGAATGCGCATCAACCTGCCAGTGACCCAGCAGAACTTTGACTACCCCGGTGATGAGCTGCTGGTGTCCAGCACCAACACCAAGGGCGAGATCACGCATTGCAACCCGGCGTTTGTGCGCGTCAGTGGCTACAGCTACGACGAACTCATCGGCCAGCCGCACAACATCATTCGCCACCCGGACATGCCGCCCGAGGCCTACAAGGACATGTGGCGCACCATTGGCCGGGGCGAGCCCTGGACGGGTCTGGTGAAAAACCGGCGCAAGAACGGCGACCACTACTGGGTGCGCGCCAACGTCACCCCCATTATGGAAGGCGGCAAGCCGCGCGCCTACATGTCGGTGCGCACCAAGCCCAGCGCGGCGGAAATTTCTGCTGCCGAAGCCCTGTATGCCCAGATGCGCAGCGAGGCGGCATCGGGCGCGAGCAGCTTTTACCTGGACTCGGGC
>DATLGV010000156.1:0-4659 GCA_035540275.1 Acidovorax sp.
CGTCAATGGCCACGCCCAGCATGCGCGCTGGGTGCGCAACCTGGGCAAGATCGTCGGCTTTGACGCGCAAGGCCACCCAGCGCGCATGCTGGGCGTGGCCATTGACGTGACCCCGCAGCGTGAGCAGGAGGTGATGCTGCAGCGCCTGGCGCTGTACGACGCGCTCACCGGCCTGCCCAACCGGGTGCTGCTGGCGCGCAAGCTGCAGGAAGGCATGGCCCAGGCCCGCGCCACCGGCAAGCAGCTGGGCGTGGCCTACCTGGACCTGGACGGTTTCAAACCCGTCAACGACCGCCTGGGCCATGGCGCAGGCGACCGCCTGCTGGTGGTGGTGGCCGGGCGGCTCACGCGCGCGCTGCAGCCGCTGGACACGGTGGCCCGCCTGGGAGGCGACGAGTTCGTGATCCTCATGCCCGGCCTGGCTTCCGTGAACGACTGCGAACGCGTGCTCGAGCGCGTGATGGAAAGCGTCTCGGCCCCTTACACGCTCGACACCGAGCGCGTGGTCGTCACCGCCAGCATCGGCTACACCATCTTCCCGCAGGACGAGGCGGATGCGGACACCCTGCTGCGCCATGCCGACCAGGCCATGTATGCCGCCAAACAGGCCGGACGCAACCGTTTTCACCAGTTCGACGCGGCCCAGGAGCGCGCCATGCAACTGCTGCGTGCCCAGGGGCACTCCCTGCGCGAGGCCCTCGCCCAATCCCAGTTCACGCTGTACCTCCAGCCCAAGGTGGACATGCGCCGCGGCACGGTGGTGGGCGCCGAAGTGCTCTCGCGCTGGCTGCACCCCGAGCGTGGCCTGGTGCCGCCGGGCGAGTTCTTGCCGTTGCTCGAGGGCACCGACCTGGAGATCGGCTTTGGCGAATGGGTGGCCGAGGCCGCGCTCATCGTGCTGGAGCAACTGCAGGACCGGGGCCTGCCCCTGCCGCTGAGCATCAACATTGCCGCTCAGCACCTGCAGCAGCCTGGTTTTGCCGACTGGCTGGCCCATTGCCTGGCGCGCCACCCCGGGGTGCCCGCCCACCTGCTGGAGATCGAGATCACCGAAAGCGCGGCCCTGTACGACCTGAGCGCCGTGGCCGACACGCTGAACGCCTTGCGCGCCATGGGGGTGTCCGTGGCGCTGGACGACTTCGGCACCGGCTACTCGTCGCTGACCTACCTGCGCCGCCTGCCCATGGACACGCTCAAAATCGACCAGAGTTTCGTGCACGGCATGATGGGCGACCCCGGCGACCTGGCCATCGTGCAAGGCGTGATCGGCCTGGCCCGCTCGTTCGGCTACCGGGTGATTGCCGAGGGGGTGGAAACCGTCGAACAGGGGCAGATGCTGCTGCAGCTGGGCTGCCTGCAGGCACAGGGCTACTGCATTGCCCGGCCCATGCCGCTGGAGGACTTCATCGGCTGGACCTCCACATGGCAGCCGCCTGGAGGGTGGCAACGGAACCGGCCGCTTTGAAAATCAGCGAATTCCTGCCGTGGTGCCAGGGCGGCATGCCCGGCCCGCTGTTTTTTTAATCGCAGGTTCAGCACGGCGCTCCGCACGCCGTGCCGAGCTGCCGCCTCAACCCACCAGCTCCTTCACCTGCTGCAACGCCGCCGGGTCTTCCATGGTCGTCAGGTCGCCCGGGTCGCGCCGTTCGGCCACGGCCTGCAGGGCGCGGCGCAGCAGCTTGCCGCTGCGGGTCTTGGGCAGCACGGTCACAAAGTACACGCGCGATGGCCGCGCCACGGCGCCGAGCTGGCTGTCCACCTGCTTCATCACCTCGCCTTCCAGCTTGAGGCGTGCGGCGTCGTCGGTCAGGCCCGAGGCATCGCGCGCCACGGCAAAGGCCATGGCCACCTGGCCCTTCAGGCTGTCGGCCACGCCCACCACCGCCACTTCGGCGATGTTGGGGTGCGAGGCGATGCTCTCCTCGATCTCGCGCGTGCCCAGGCGGTGGCCGGCCACGTTGATCACATCGTCGGTGCGGCCCAGGATGAAGTGGTAGCCGTCCGCATCGCGGATGCCCCAGTCAAACGTGCTGTAGATGAGGCGGCCCGGGATGCTCTTCCAGTAGGTGTTCACAAAGCGTGCGTCGTCGCGCCACACCGTCTGCATGCAGCCAGGGGGCAGCGGGCCCTCGATGGCGACCACGCCCTTCTGGTTGGCACCCGTCAGTTCCTCGCCCGTGGCCTCGTCAATCAGTTTCACGCCATAGCCATACATGGCCTTGCCGGGGCTGCCGAAGCGCGCGGCTTGCTTCTCCACGCCATTGGCCAGGGTCAGGATGGGCCAGCCGGTCTCGGTCTGCCAGTAGTTGTCGATGATGGGCACTTGCAGCGCATCGCTGATCCACTGGGCCGTGGGCTCGTCCAGCGGCTCGCCCGCCAGCCACAGGGCCTTGAGGCTTTTCACGTTGTACTTGGCAAGGTAGGCCGGGTCCTGCTTCTTCAGCACGCGCACCGCCGTGGGGGCCGAGAACATGTGCGTGACCTGGTACTTCTCGACAATGCTCCACCACACGCCCGCATCGGGCCGCGTGGGCAGGCCTTCGTACATGATGGTGGTCATGCCCGCGATCAGCGGGCCGTAGACGATGTAGCTGTGCCCCACCACCCAGCCAATGTCGCTGGTCGCGAAAAAGACCCCCACGCTCCGCCGCTCGCGCGGGTCGCTGCCCCCCGAGGGGGCCGCGTTTTCACCTTGGGGCGGCCCGGCGGTGAAAACCTCATCGCCCGCCTTCGCGTCAAAGATGTGCTTCATGCTGGCCGCCAGCGCCACGGTGTAGCCGCCTGTGTCGCGCTGCACGCCCTTGGGCTTGCCGGTGGTGCCGCTGGTGTAGAGCGTGTAGCTGGGGTGGGTGGACTCGACCCATTCGCAAGGCACCACGGCGCTCAGGTGCTGCTCGCGCAGGGGCGCCCATTCGTGGTCGCGCCCCGGCTGCAGGTGCATGGGCGCCAGGCCCCGGTTCACCATCAGCACGGCGGCGGGCTTGTGCTTGGACAGGGCAATGGCTTCATCCAGCAGCGGCTTGTACGGCACCACCTTGCCGCCGCGCGACCCGGCATCGGCACTGACCACGGCCACGGGCTCGGCGTCTTCGATGCGCGAGGCCAGCGAGCCCGACGCAAAGCCGCCAAACACGACCGAGTGCAGCGCGCCGATGCGCACGCAGGCCAGCATGGCAAACGCGGCCTCGGCAATCATGGGCATGTAGATGAGCACGCGGTCGCCCTTCTTCACGCCCAGCGACAACAGCACGTCGGCCATGCGCTGCACCTCGGCGTGCAGTTCGGCAAAGCTGTAGCTGCGCTCGGTGTCGGTCTCGGTGGAGATGGCCACCAGCGCCGCCTGGCTGGCGCGCGTGGCCAGGTGCCGGTCTACCGCGTTGTGGCACAGGTTGGTGGTGCCGCCCACAAACCATTTCGCAAACGGCGGGTTGCTGTAGTCGCACACCTGCTGGGGCGGCGTGTTCCAGTCAATCAGCTGGGCCTGCTCGCTCCAGAAGCTGTCGCGGTGGGCCATGGACTGGCGATAGAAGTCGGCGTAGGTGCTGTGTGCGGTCATCGTGGTGTCTCCTCGGCATCTCTCTCGCCCTGCGGATGGGCAGATTCTGAATTCATAATTATTCATGACGAGCTTGCGGCAAGCTGACGCACCGCAAGAGCGTCCCACCCATGGCGCAAGCAATCGGCCCTTAAATAGAAACACTTATTTCTCAAAATGAGCATATACTTCTATTCATGTGGTCCACCCTCATCATGACGCTGCCCACGCAGCCCAACGCCGTGCGGCTGCGCATCTGGCGCCATCTCAAGTCATTGGGGTGCGCTGCGCTGCGCGATGGCGCCTATCTGCTGCCCGAAGCACATGCGGGTCTGCTGGCCCCTGTTGCAGCCGAGGTGCGGCAGCATGGGGGCACGGCCATGCTGCTGACCCTGACCGCCAACGACAGCATGCAGCGCCAGGAGATCGAAGCACTGTTCGACCGCACCGAAGCCTTTACCCAGTGGCGCGACACAGCCACCGCCCTGCAGGCCGAGCTGCCGCAACTCACCGAAGCCGAAGCGCGCCGCCGCTTGCGCGGCGTGGCCGACGCACTGCAGGCCCTGCACCGCACCGACTACTACCCTGGCGCCGCCGCCGCCCAGGCCGATGCCGACCTGGCCAGCCTGCGACAGGCCCTGGACGCCTGCTTCTCGCGCGGCGAGCCGGCCGCCCTGCCCGCCCACGGCATCCCGCGCCTGCAGCACGCCGCGTTCCAGAACCAGCGCTGGGCCACGCGCGCCAGGCCCTGGGTGGACCGCCTCGCGTGCGCGTGGCTGATCCGCCGCTTCATCGATCCGGGCGCAGCATTCACATGGCTGGCCGACCCGGCATCGGCACCCGCCGATGTGCTGGGCTTTGACTTCGACGGCGCCCGGTTCACCCATGTGGGCGCGCTGGTGACCTTCGAGGTGCTGATCGCCAGCTTCGGCTTCGAAACCGACCCTCGCCTGCAGCGCCTGGCCCGCGCCGTGCACTACCTGGACGTGGGCGGCATGCCCGTGCCCGAGGCCGCCGGGCTGGAGGCCGTGCTGGCCGGCCTGCGCGAAGTGCACGCCGAAGACGACGCCCTCACCCAGGCCGCCGCGCAGGTGTTCGACGCTCTGTACGCCGTGCCACCAGCC
>DATLGV010000157.1:0-8619 GCA_035540275.1 Acidovorax sp.
GTTTCCGGCGGCCATTGTGGTGGTGGGTGCCGCGGGCCCAGCTCAACGCGCCCGCGGCACCCACCACCACAATGGCCGCCGGAAACTGTGGCAGCCCGCGGCGCGCCAGCATCAGCAAGGCGAGGCTGCCCAGGCCAAAGCCCGCCGCCGTCAGGTCAAACAGGCCTGGCGACGGTGTGGACAGCAGCGCACCCCAGTCGGCGGCCCGCAGCCCGGTCAGCGCCCCGAGCTGCGACCCCATGATCAGCAGCGCGGCCGCCTGCGTGAACCCGTTGAGCACGGGCGAGGTCACGAGGTTGAGCAACCAGCCAAAGCGCGCCATGCCCATCACCATCTGCAGCAGGCCTGACAGCAGCGCCATCCAGGCTGCCAGAGCCACCCATTGCGCGCTGCCGGGCTCCGCCAGGCCCGTGAGCGATGCGCCGATCAACAGGCTGGTGAGCGCAGTGGGCCCCACCCCGAGCCGGGTGGATGAGCTGAAGAGCACCGCCACCAGCGCTGGAATCAGCGATGCGTAGATGCCGGTGACCAGCGGCATGCCCGCCAGCGCGGCATAGGCCACGCCCTGGGGCACCAGCATCAGGCCCACCGTCATGCCCGCCCAGAACTCGCCCTTGAGCAGGTTTCGGTCAGGGCGGGGCCATTTCAGAAAGGGGAACCAGCGTGCGAGCGATTGCAGGGTCATGCCCCCGATTGTCGCGCGCCCGGCGGTGGCGGCGGGTGGAAGGCGAAGGGGTTGGGGCGACGGGCCTGGCGTCCCCGTCCTACAGACACTTCGGTAGTGTCCGACCCGCCATCACCGCCCCGGTCTCTACAGTTGGCCCATGTACCAACCGAAAGGAGTCACTGCATGAATCACCACCCTCTGATCGACCGTTCCTCCCACCGCATTGCCAGCGTTCTGGCTGTGAGCGCGCTGGCCCTGGGTCTGGCAGCCTGCAGCAAGACCGAGGAGCCCACCGTGGGCCAGCGCCTGGACTCTGCCGTCGAAAAGACCGAGCAGGCAGCCGCCGACGCCCGTGTGAAGGCCGAGAGCGCCATGCAGAGTGCAGAAACCAAGATGGAGCAGGGCGCCGCCAATGCCGAAGCCACGGCCAAGGAGGCCGCCAACACGGCCAAGGGCGCGATTGACGACGCCACCATTACCGCCCAGGTGAATGCCGGTCTGGCCAAGGACCCCGATTTGAGTGCCCTCAAGATCAACGTGGACACGGTCAACGGCAAGGTCACGCTGAACGGGCCGGCACCTTCCACGGTGGCCCGGGACCGCGCCGAGACCATTGCCAAGGGCGTGGGCGGTGTGACCTCGGTGAACAACCAGCTGGTCGTTACGGCGGGTTGATACCGCCGCATGCCACCCCAGCGCGGTGCCAGGTATCCCCCTGGTGCCGCGCTACCATGGCTGGCATGAAAGACCATTCCATTGATCTTGCCACCCACCTCGTCCACCACGACTACCTGCCTCCGGCCGGTTTTGCAGCCCCACAGCCGGGGGTGTTCAAGGCCTCCACGGTCATCTTCCCCAATGTCGCGGCGATGCGATCGCGCGAGTGGAAGGATAAGAGCGGCTACACCTACGGTTTGCACGGAACGCCGACCACCTTCATCCTGGAGGAGCGGCTCTGTGCGCTGGAAGGCGGCCTGCAATGCGTGCTGGTGCCCAGCGGCCTGGCTGCCATCGCCAACGTGGGGCTGGCCTTGCTCAAGTCCGGCGACGAGGTGCTGATTCCCGACAACGCCTATGGCCCTGGCAAGGACTTTGCCAACGGCGAGCTGGCCCGCTTTGGCATCACCCATGCGTTTTATGACCCGCTGGACCCGGCCGACCTGGCCGCGCGGATCACCCCCGCCACCCGGCTGGTGTGGCTGGAGGCGCCGGGCTCGGTGAGCATGGAGTTCCCCGACCTGTGCGAGCAGGTGCGTATCTGCCGTGCACGGGGCGTGACCACGGTGCTGGACAACACCTGGGGCGCGGGCCTGGCGTTCGCGCCGTTTGACCTGACGGGCGACGGCAGCCTGGGCGTGGACATTTCTGCCCATGCGCTTACCAAGTACCCCAGCGGTGGGGGTGATGTGCTCATGGGCAGCGTCATCACGCGCGACCTGGGCCTGCACATGAAGATCAAGCTCACGCACATGCGGCTGGGCCTGGGGGTGGGCGCCAACGACGCTGAGGCAATCTTGCGTGCGCTGCCCAGCATCGGCCTGCGCTACCGCGCCCACGACGCAGCCGCGCGCGAACTGGCCCGTTGGTTGCAACAGCAGCCCGCCATTGCGCAGGTGCTGCACCCCGCGCTGGAAGGCGCCCCCGGCCATGCCCACTGGAAGGCTCTGTGCGGTGCGGCACACGGCGGGCAGGGTGCGGCAGCCGGCCTGTTCAGCGTGATGATCGACGCGCGCCACACCCAGCAGCAGGTGGATGCGTTCTGCGACGGTCTGCGCCTGTTCAAGCTGGGCTACAGCTGGGGTGGCCCCATGAGCCTGGTGGTGCCCTACACCATCGCCAGCATGCGCAGCCGCCCGTCGCCCTACCTGAAGCCGGGCACGCTGGTGCGTTTTTCCATCGGGCTGGAGGCCGTGGAGGACCTGCGGCGTGATCTGCAGCAGGCGATGGAGCGCGCCTTTCCGGCCGCCTGAGCTGACATTCGGCCCCAGCCCAGGCGATCGCCCGCCGTTCGGGCTACGGGCTTTCCTCAGTGGCGCCGCTGAACGGGCGGGCTTAGTGTGGCGGCATGAACGCCACTTCCTCCAAGCCCGCACCGGATGAACGCAGCACCGCAGACACCTCCGAGGCCCGGCAGGCCGAGGCCATTGCAGACCGCGTGAAGGCCCAGACGGCGCAGCCCGTGCAGCTGCAGCCGTTGCGTCTGGCCGACCCTTTCCGATGGTTGATGCAAGGTCTGGACGATGTGCGCACTGCGCCGGGCATTGCGGTGTTCTACGGCGTGTGCTTCTGGGCCATGGCCGTGGTGCTGGGCTGGGTGTTCCGCACGCGGCCGGAGTACACCATGTCCATGGCCAGCGGTTGTCTGCTGCTGGGGCCGTTTCTGGCCATGGGGCTGTACGACACCAGCCGCCGGCGCGGGGCGGGCCTCAAGCCGCAACTCGGCGAATCCCTCACCTGCTGGGACAGCCACATGGGCAGCATGGCCATGCTGGTGCTCGTGCTTGTGGTGCTGGAACTGCTGTGGGGCCGAGCGTCGCTGGTGGTGTTTGCCGTGTTCTTCAACACCGGCATGCCGTCCACCACGGGTGTGCTGCAGGCGGTGTTCAACCCGCAGAACTGGAGCTTTGTGGCGGTGTACACGGTGGTGGGCGGCGCGTTTGCGGCGCTGGTGTTTTCCACCTCGGTGGTGTCCATCCCCATGATCCTCGACCGCGATACCGACGCACTGACTGCGGGCATCACCAGCATGCGCGTGGTGATCGAAAACCCCGGTGTGATGCTGCTGTGGGGGGCGTTGATCACCCTCATCGTGGCCGTCTCGCTGTGGTTCTGGGGCGTGGGTCTGCTGCTGGCGGGGCCTGTGCTGGGTTTTGCCAGCTGGCATGCCTACCGGGCCGCCGTCATCCCGCTGCAGCGCACTGCGGCGGTGGGCTAAGAACCTGTTCAAAGTCTTTTTGGAGATTGCATTGGAGTGCAATCGGGACGAGTGGAAGCAACGGATGCGCCGCATGGGCTCATGCCCATGCAAGCAGCCGGGGCGTCCAATCGCCCGATTTCACTCCAACCCTTCGGGCAAGTACCTTGCCGGGCGGTCTGCGGCGTTGCGGCGCTTGTGGATAGCCGAGCTATCAACTGCGCACCGCGCCTTGCATCCCATCCCGGCAAGGTACTTGTGCAACTCCAAAAAGACTTTGAACAGGTTCTAAGAGCCCAGCCTGTTACAGTGGGTCTCAACTTCAGGAAGCAACTACCTTGGCAACACCCAACTACGGATACGAAAAGCGCCAGCGCGAACTCGCCAAAAAGCAGAAAAAAGAAGACAAGCTGAGGGCCAAGGCGCAGCGCAAGCCAAACGATCCGCAGGGGGATGACCAGCCCGCTGACGAGCAGCCAGCGGGCGACGCGGGCCATCCCGAACAGCCTGCGGGTTGAATGGCGAGGACCTGTTCACACTAACGCAGCAGCTTTTTGAGCTCTGGCCACACGTTGGCCAGCATCTGCGGATGCGCCTCGGCGCGGGGGTGGATGCGGTCGGGCTGGAACAGGCGGGTCGGGTCCGGCCCGTCTGCCACCCCTTTCAGGAAAAACGGCACCACCGCCGCCTTGTGGGCCTGCGCCACGCTGGTGAACAGGCCCGCAAACTTGTTGGCGTAGTCGGTGCCGTAGTTGGGCGGCACCTGCATACCCACCAGCAGCACCTTGGCCCCCGCCTTTTGTGCCGCCTGGGTCATCCAGGCCAGGTTCTCTTCGGTGTTCTTGAGCGGCAGCCCACGCAGCGCGTCGTTGCCGCCCAGCTCGATCACCACATGGCTGGGCTGGTGCTGGGCCAGCAGTGCCGCCAGGCGCGAGCGGCCGCCCGAGGTGGTCTCGCCGCTCACGCTGGCATTGACCACGGTGGCCGTGAGCTTGTCCTGCGCCAGCTGCTTTTCGAGCAGCGCCACCCAGCCGGTGCCCCGCGCCAGGCCGTATTCGGCACTGAGCGAATCCCCCAGCACCAGGATCACGGGCGTGCGCCCGGCTGCCCCTGCCTTGGCCGCGGCCTGCGCAAAGGCCGTGGGCGCACAAAGCCCCACCACCGCGCCGATGGATGCGCTCAGGATAAAGTGGCGCCGTTGCTGCAGATTGCGAATCAAAGTAAAGAGCCTTTCATGTCCGAACCCTCCCCACTGCCCAAGGCACCGCCTACCACCCCCATCATTGCCGTGGAGCATGTGTTCAAGTCGGTGACGGATTCCACCGGAACCCTCGACATTCTGCGGGATATCGATTTCCGCCTGGCGGCCAGGGAAACCGCGGCCATCGTTGGCGCCTCGGGCTCGGGCAAGAGCACGCTGCTGTCCATCATCGCGGGGCTCGATACGCCCACCCGCGGCACGGTGCGCCTCGACGGCCAGGACCTGTTTGCCATTGACGAAGATGCGCGGGCCGCGCTGCGCGCCCAGAAGGTGGGCTTTGTGTTCCAGAGTTTCCAGCTCATGGGCAACCTGACCGCGCTGGAGAACGTGATGCTGCCGCTGGAGCTGGCCGACCGCCGCGATGCGCGCAAGGCCGCTACCGAGATGCTGGCGCGCGTGGGGCTGGGCCAGCGCCTGTCGCACTACCCCAAGGTGCTGTCGGGCGGCGAGCAGCAGCGCGTGGCCCTGGCCCGGGCGTTTGTGGTGCAGCCTGCCGTGCTGCTGGCCGACGAACCCACGGGCAGCCTGGACTTTGCGACGGGCGAAACCATCATGAAGCTCATGTTCGAGCTCAACCGCGAGTTGGGCACGACGCTAGTGCTGGTCACCCACGACCGCGCGATTGCCGCGCAGTGCGAGCGGCGCATCACCATCGACGCAGGGCGTGTTGTGTAAGGGGTTGGCAGGATTATTTGAGCGTTTTGGGCCGCAGGCCATAGTGAAACATGCGCAAGCAGCTATGAAATTGATAGTATCCTGAGGAATGGTGTCGCGCCCAGCGGATAATCCCCCCATGTCCAGCCCCAAAGTTCTCTTCGGCTTTCACGCCGTGGGCGTGCGTCTGAAGACCGCGCCGCAATCCATCATCGAGATTTACTACGAAGCCACGCGGCGCGATGCGCGCATGCGCCAGTTTCTCGACCGTGCCCGCGAGGCCGGAGCCCGCCTCATCGAAGCCGACAGCGTGCGCATTGCCAAGCTCGCGGGCAGCCACGGCCACCAGGGTGTGGCCGCGCGGGTAGAGCCCGTGAAGATGGCCACCTCGCTGGATGAACTGCTGGAAGATCTGGAAGCCGCTGGCATCGAGCAGCCCCTGCTGCTGGTGCTGGACGGCGTGACCGACCCGCACAACCTGGGCGCCTGCCTGCGTGTGGCCGATGGCGCGGGGGCCCATGCCGTCATCGCCCCCAAGGACCACGCCGTGGGCATCAACGCCACCGTGGCCAAGGTGGCCAGCGGCGCGGCCGAGACCATGCCGTACTTCATGGTCACCAACCTGGCGCGCACCCTGAACGAGCTCAAGGAGCGCAACATCTGGTGCATCGGCACCAGCGACGATGCGCCCAAGACCATTTACCAGGTCGACCTGAAAGGTCCCGTGGCCCTGGTGCTGGGCGCCGAGGGCGACGGCATGCGCCAGCTCACGCGCAAGACCTGCGACGAGCTGGTCAGCATCCCCATGAAAGGCGCGGTGGAAAGCCTGAACGTGTCGGTGGCCAGCGGCGTGTGCCTGTACGAAGCGCTGCGCCAGCGGACGTGACCCTCGGCCCGTCGGCTTGATAGACGGAAGCACCATTGCGAGCGCCCGGGGCGAAGGTGTTCAGCCGCCCCGGTTGTCGCCAGGAAGGGCCGTGAGGCTCGGTAAAAACCCTGGTTTGGCGTGTCCAAGGTGCCTGTTGTCGCCCAGCGGACAGGCGTGAAGGCGCACGGGCCGGTAGCCTCCGCCCCTTTGCTTTACCCGCCTTGCACACCATGAGCCGTCGCCAATTTCTTTTGCGTGCCACCCAGGCCGTCGCCGCCACTGGCCTGCCCGCATGGGCCCACACCGTGATGGCGGCCGAAGAGGCCCTGACCGCGCGCTCCGTTACCCTGGGCTGCTCCATCGCGCTGACGGGCCCGCTGGGGCAAGCAGGCATCGAGCAAGTGGCGGGCATGAAGGCTGCGTTTGCCGAGGTGAATGCCGCCGGTGGCGTGCTGGGCCGCGAGATCCGCATGGAGGTCAAGGACGACGGTTACGTGGCTGCACGTACGCTGAAGAACGTGACCGAGATGGTGGAGGCGCAGTCGGTGTTCGCACTGATCTCGCCGCTGGGCACAGCCAACACCGCGTCCATCCTGCCGCTCATCGAGTCCAAGGGCATTCCCACCGTAGGCCCGGTGACCGGCGCCACATCGCTGCGCGCAGCGGCCAACAAGCACGTGTTCTTCCTGCGCCCCAGCTACCGCGAAGAAACCCAGCGCCTGGTCAAGCAGATCGTGGAGATGGGCCTCAAGCGCATTGCGGTGGTGTACCTGGACAACCCGTTTGGCAAAGAGGTGCTCAAGGACATGTCCGCCGCACTGGACGAGATCAAGGTCGAGCGCGGTGGCGAGTTTGCACTGGCCGTGGACGGCAAGAACGGCGCTGAGCTGGCCGACAAGGTGGCGGCCGAGCGCCCCGGTGCCGTGCTGCTGGCCACCACGGGCACGGCCAACACCGCGTTCGTGCAGGCATTCCGAGCCAAGGCGCAGGGTGTGCCGCTGGCCGGCCTGTCCGTCACGGTGATCTCGTCGGAGCTGCCCAAGCTGGCTGCGTCCACGCGCGGCCTGGCGCTGGTGCAGGTGTTCCCGGATGCCAACTCGCAAAAGTCGGTGGCCGTGCGCAAGTTCCAGAGCACGATGAAGGCCACCGGTGGCGACCCGGCGTTCCTGAACAGCAACAGCGCGCTGGAGGGTTGGCTCAACGCCCAGATCATGATCGAAGGCCTGAAGAACGCGGGCAAGGAGCCCACGCGTGAACGCCTGCGCGCCGGGCTGACAGCCATTCGGTCCCTGTCGTTTGGCGACTTCAACGTGGGTTTTGGCAACAAGGCCCCGTACATCGGCTCGGACGCGATCTACCTGGCGATCTACGCCGAGAACGGCCGCCGCATCAGCTGATGCGCTGACAGCACCCCGGGGCGGCAGCAAAAGAAAAGCGGCGGCTCCACAAGTCAAAGGGCCAGCGCATGCGTTGGCCCTTTTCGTTGCTCGTACCACCGATGCGGCTTCTCATGCAGGGGCTCAGACCAGGCCCAACGCACCCAGCAATGCGCCCGCACCCAGCATCCACAGCAGGTGCAGCTTGGTGCGCCACACCAGCACCGTGGCCATGGCGGTCAGCAGCCACAGGGGCCAGTCGGTGGTCCATTCTCCATGGGCGCGGGCCAGCACCCAGGACGTGGCCACCAGCAGGCCGATCACGACCGGGGCCATGCCCTGCTTGAAGGCGCGCACGCCGCGCCGCTCGCGGTTGCGGTGGCCCCAGCGTGTGGCCGTCCAGGTCAGCAGGCTGCTGGGCAGCATCACGCCCAGCATGCACACCGCCATGCCCAGGGCGCCCAGCAGCCAGCCGGTCACCCCCGGGCCGCCGGCGTTGATGCCGACGTTCCAACCCAGCAGGGCGATGAACAGCACGTTCGGGCCCGGGGCCGCCTGGGCGATGGCGATGGAAGCGTTGAACTGTGGGTCAGTCAGCCACGCCTGGCGTTCGACCAGGAACCGGTGCATGTCGGGCGCGGTGGCAATGGCGCCGCCCACGGCCAGCAGCGACAGCGACAGGTAGTACAGAAAGAGGTTGAGCCAGTCGCCAGCGCTCAGGGCCATCAGCGGTGCGGTGAGGGGGGTGGCAGTGCTCATGGCGCGAGCTTTCTCCAGGTGAGCAGGCAGGCGGCCCCGCCGATGACCGGCAGGATCCAGAACAGCGGCCAGCGCAGCCAGGCCATGGCCACGATGGTCAGCGCGGTGATGGCCAGGCAC
>DATLGV010000158.1:0-3638 GCA_035540275.1 Acidovorax sp.
GGGCTGCGCTGCTGCGCGCCGCGCTGTGGCTGCCGCTGCCGCTGCCGCTGCTGGCGCCGAGCTTGAACACGGCCACGGCGTTGACGAGTTCGCCCGCCTGCGCGTTCAGCGCGCTGGCTGCAGCCGCCATCTCCTCCACCAGCGCCGCGTTTTGCTGCGTGGCCTGGTCCATCTGCGTGACCGCTTCTCCCACCTGGCCTACGCCTGCGCTTTGTTCGCTGCTGGCCGCGCTGATCTCGCCCATGATGTCCGTCACCCGCCTGATGGCGCTGACCACTTCGGTCATCGTCGCTCCTGCCTTGTCGACCAGCACGGTGCCTTGTTCCACGCGCTCTACGCTGGCGGTGATGAGGGTCTTGATTTCCTTGGCGGCTTCTGCGCTGCGTCCTGCCAGGCTGCGCACTTCTCCGGCCACCACGGCAAAGCCCCGGCCTTGTTCGCCTGCCCGGGCAGCCTCCACTGCGGCGTTGAGTGCCAGGATGTTGGTCTGGAAGGCGATGCCGTCGATGACACTGATGATGTCTGCAATCTTGGTGCTGCTGGCGTTGATGCCTTTCATGGTCTCCACCACTTCGGCCACCACGTCTCCCCCTTGTACGGCCACGGTGCTGGCGCTCACCGCCAGCTGGTTGGCCGCTCGCGCGTTGTCTGCGTTCTGGCGCACCGTGGAGCCCAGTTCTTCCATCGAGGCCGCCGTTTCTTCCAGGGCCGAGGCCTGCTGCTCTGTACGCGCGCTCAGGTCGTTGTTGCCCGAGGCTATCTGCGCGCTCGCCGAGGCCACGCCTTCGGCGTTCTGGCGTACCGCGCTCACGGTGTTGACCAGGCTTTGCTGCATGCGCTGCAGGGCGCTGAGCAGGTGCCCGGTTTCGTCCTCGGACCGCACGACGATCTGGCCGCTCAGGTCACCGCTCGCAACACGGTCTGCCGCCTCCACGGCCTGCGCCAGCGGGCGGGTGATGGAGCGGATGATGCTGATGGCCATAAAAATCGCGATACCGATGGCGACCGCGCCCGCAATGACCACGTCACGCTGCAGGGCGTCCGCCTGCGCTTCCGCGCGCTGGCCGGAGGCCACGGTGAGCTGCGCCTGAAACCCGACTTGCTCCCGGATCACAGCCTGATAGGCTAGTTGCACGGGGCGAAGCTGTTCTTCCAGCATCTTGACGGCTTCGTCTTTTTGCCCCTGTTTGATCAGCGCCAGGTATTGGTCCCCCACTTTCAGGAATTCAGCCCGCTGCTGCTGCATGCGCCCCAGGACTTCCTTGCCTTTGTCGGAGACGATGAGGCGTTCGAGCTCCTTATACGCCTCGCTCACAGCGGACCGCGCTTCGATAATTCGGTCTTGGGAGGCCTTGAGGATCGCCTCGTTGGAGAAGATCACCAGATTGCGATATTGAGTGGCTTGCGCATTCACCCCATCGGCCAGCGTGCCCAACGCCTTGGTAACGGGTATGCGCGCGCCTACGACATCCGTGAGCTCGGCACGCTGACTGGCCGAGCGCCCCAGGCTCACCCCTCCCAGGGCGACCAGCAGCAGCACCATGACGCCAAATGCCAGGGCCAGCCGGGTTGAAATCTTGAACTGATTCATCCTTTCTCTCCTTGGGTTTGATATTGGTTGTGCGGGTGGCCAGTACCTTACCTGTGCGCCGCCCTTGTCACCAGCCCTATTTCGTCACTGCTCAGTAAAGCCTCGATGTCCATCACGATCAGCATGCGGTCGCCCAGGCTGGCAATGCCAGTGACAAAAGCCGGGTCCACATGGCCCTGGCGCTCGAACTGGGGCGTGGGCTTGATGAGGTCGGGCGTGAGCGAAACCACATCGGCCACCGCATCCACGACCGCACCGATCACCGTGGCGCCAATGTCCAGAATGATGACCACGGTGAACTCGGTGTAGCTGGCCTCGGGGTACTGCAGCTTCACGCGCAGGTCCAGGATGGGGACAATGCGGCCGCGTAGGTCGATCACGCCCTTGATGAAGTCCGGCGACTGCGCGAGGCGCGTGGGCCGCTCGTACGAGCGGATCTCCTGCACATGCAGGATGTCGATGCCGTATTCCTCCGCCCCCAGTCGGAAGGTCAGAAACTCACGCGCGGCGGCCGTGTGGCCGGCAGCCCCTGCGCGGGGCGTGGAGGGGACAGCGGCAGAAGCGGTGGCAGGGGCAATAGCGGTCATGGCATGGGCTTTCGGGCGGTTGGAGGGTTGCGAACTGCGCCAGTACGCGGTGAACGCAAGAGCTATTCAAAGCATAGCAGCGCAAGGTTGCAAAATGTGACATTCATGGCCAATCTCCTGCGCCCGTGGAAGGGGGCCGCACCAGAAAGGGGTCAGGGCAATTGGAGAGCTTGCTCCATTTCGCGCCCTGCCTTGGTGCGTAAAAACTGCTACCGTCGAAGCAACCGCGTGCCCCGCCTGGCAGGCGCCCGTTTTGAAACGACGATTCGATGCCTTTTTTCTCCGACCGCAAATCCGCCGACCCCCACCATATGCCGCCGCCGAGCCTGCCCCTGCTGGCGCTGGAGTTGCGGGCCCCCTGGGAGTTTGGCGCCGTGCTGCCCGCCTGGCCCGTGCTGCAGCGCGCGCCGCTGGGAGACGGGCACACGGTCATTGTGTTTCCGGGCCTCACGGCGGGTGACGCCACCACCCTGCCGCTGCGCCGCTACCTGGAATCGCGCAACTACAACACGCTGGGCTGGGGCCAGGGCCTGAACCTGGGGCCGCGCGAAGGCGTGCTGGAGAACGCCAAGACCCAACTGCAGCAAGCGGCGGATGCCAGCGGCAACAAGGTGAGCCTGGTGGGCTGGAGCCTGGGCGGCATCTACGCCCGCGAGCTGGCCAAGGAAATGCCGGACCTGGTGCGCTGCGTGGTGACCCTGGGTACGCCCTTTGCCGGGCCACACACCTCCACCAACGCCTGGCGCATCTACCAGTTCGCCAGCGGCCGCAGCATCGAGCGCGAGACCGAAAACTACAACCTGCCCGAGGCACCCACCGTGCCCACCACCAGCATCTACTCGCGCACCGACGGCGTGGTGGCCTGGCGCGGCAGCATCCAGGCGCCTGCCGACCACAACCCACACACCGAAAATATCGAGGTGGTGGCCAGCCACTTTGGCATCGGCCTGAACCCGAGCGCCTGGTGGGCCGTGGCGGACCGGCTGGGCCAGCCCCACGGACCAGGCGCAATATGGCAACCCTTCCAGCGCCCCAAGCTGCCGGGGCTGCACCTGGTGTACCCCAACCCGCACCGCTGACCGGCCCGCGTGGTGGCGCATCCGATCACGCCTCCACAAAAACGCCCACGCAACAAAGCACGCAGAAGGCAGCCCTTCTGCGTGCTTTGTTTTTGATAGCTTTCAGCGCTTGCCCTACCTGCGCTTGCGGCCGTTTTGCTCCGAGTTCTTCAGCCAGAGGCCCGTGCGGCGCTTCAGAAGCTCTCCCAGTCGTCGTCGCTGCCCCCTGCCTTGGCAGCGGGCGCGGGCGCCTGGCTGGGCCCGGCAGGTTGGGTGGCTGCTGCCGCAGGCGCTGCGCTGCCGGCCTTGGGCGCTGCCAGGCTGGCGGCCGCCTGGTTGCCACTCTTGGCGCTCTTGGCGCCGCTGCCCAGCCTGGTGCCGCGCGCTGCCGGGGCCTTGTAG
>DATLGV010000159.1:0-3601 GCA_035540275.1 Acidovorax sp.
GTCAAATTATGGTGGTGCAGCATGGCCGCAGGCATCCGGGTTTGTGCTGGTAAGCGTGCTTATCAACGAGGCAACCCGGCGTTTGCAGTTGCATTGGCGACACTTCTTTGGAAGGGGCCGTCGGAGGCGGGTACGCAGCCGGTATGCCGCCGATGGATGCAAGCGGCGATTCAACCGGGGGGGGAGGAATCTGGAATGCCAAGGGCCCCGTGCTGGCGGTAACCAGCCGGGGCCTTGTCAATTTGTGCGCTCCGGTAAGAGCACCTTGATGGAAGAAGTATGCGCCGGGTGCTGCAGATGAATTTGCTGAATTTGGCGGACTCGGTGGATTATGCAGAATAATTTTCTGCATATGCATGATTTACTGAATAATCAGGCCAATGGATCGAATGGATAGAAAAATTCTCGCTGTCTTGCAGGCCGATGCACGCGCCAGCCTGCAAGAGATCGGGCAGGCCGTGGGCCTGAGCCCTTCGCCGTGCTGGGGGCGCATCAAGAAGATGGAAGAGGCCGGTGTCATCCAGGGCTACACGGTGCGCATCAACCCCCAGTCATTGGACTTGGCCGACACGGTGCTGGTGCAGGTCACGCTCGATAGCCATTCGGACAACACGCTCGAAAAGTTTGGCGAGACACTGGCCAGCATTCCCGAAGTGATCGAGGCACATTTGGTGTCGGGCGACTACGACTACCTGCTGCGCATCGTCGTCAAGGACACCCGCGATTACGAGCGCCTGCTGCGCGAGAAGCTCTACAAGATCAAGGGCATACGCCACAGCCGCTCCAGCTTTGTGCTGCGGACCTTGAAGAAGGCAGACCTGCCCCTGTTCACCGGGTAGGCCGGTGGCGTTGCCTGGCCTGATGCCGCCGATTCCTTGCAGAAAACTGTCAATGCACTGTTGGCAAGCGCCCCACCAGCGAACGGTTCTGCGTTGTGTCCTTGAAATGCGACGGCACAATGGCTTTTACAGCGCGGTGTCTGCCGGAAGAAGGCGGGTGGATTCCGACACCACGCACCATCGCAGTGCGCCCGTCTGGGTTGTGCGCAGAGCGGTTGGAGCACAGGCACACCCAGCCACTCGAAGAACACCATGAACCTGCGTTTTGTCGAAGCCTTCTACTGGGTGGCCTCTCTCAAGAGCGTGACGCGCGCCGCCGAGAAGCTTTTCCTGACCCAGTCCGCGATGTCCAGCCGCATCTCCGCGCTCGAAGAAGAGCTGGGCGTGCTGTTGCTGGACCGGCGCGACAAGCATTTCAAACTCACGGTGGCCGGTGCGCGGTTCCTGGTGTATGCCAAGCGCATGCTGGAGCTGCAGCGCCAGCTCAAGTCCGAGATGGGATCGGGCGGCCCGTTGGAGGTGTCGATCCGCCTGGGGGCCATCGAGTCGGTCTTGCACTCATGGCTCATTCCGTGGGTGGAACAGCTGCGCAAGGACAACCCCTTGCTGGAGCTGGAGCTGACGGTGGAGACCACCCCCGTGTTGCTCGACCAGATCCGCCGCGGCACGCTGGATGCCGTGTTCGCGGCCCTGCCGGCGGCGGCGGACGGCATCCGCAGCCAGGCGGTGACGCCCATGGAGATGGTGTTTGTGGGCAACAGCAAGACGCACCGCAAGCGCCGCTATGCGCTGGAAGATTTTGCGGGCGCTGACATCCTGACTTTCCAGCGTGGCTCGCAGCCGCACGTGTCTCTGCTCGATACGCTGCGCCAGGCCCAGGTGGAGCCGCGTTGCGTGCACACCATCTCGTCGATTTCTGCCATGGTGCAGCTGGTGCAGGGCGGCTTTGGTGTGGCCACGCTGCCGCGCCTGGCGGTGCAGCGTCTGCTGGCTTTCCCCGACCTGCGTGCGCTGGTGTGCGACACGGCACTGCGGCCGCTGCCCATCCACGTGAGCTACCGCGAAGACCCCTCGTCCCCCGCCATGGAAGCCGTGGTGCGCTCGGCGCTGGACTTTATCGAGCAGCAACAGCCCGCGCCAGCCCGCCGTCCTCGCAGGGGCTGAGCCTCCTGTCAAAACGCCCTGGTGCGCCATGCCGGGCGAGCGCGGCATTTGCCGTGTTTTTCCGGCATTCCAGGGGTTCCTTGGCGTCAGGGTTTACCCGTAAATTTTCTTTCAGGGTTTTCCCTTGGCACCAAGATGGTTCATCTCTCACCAATGAGGTGCATCGAAAAAATCGATGAGGTGATAGAAATTTTTTGAATTTGCCAGGGTCGTTCACACCCCAACACAATCTGCCCAACGTCATGCCATTGACATTTCTCAATGCAAGGAAAAACGGTGGATTCAGCTCAACACACAGCGCTCGCAGTGTTTGGTTCGGAAGGGATCAACGACCCTCGCCATGTGCGCGGCGTCATACGCCAGGGGCTCTGGTCATCGCATACCAGTGGCTTGGCCCACGGACGCGTCCAGGGCAATCTGGTGATCCTGCCCGAGGTACTGGCGGGAGACTTTTTGCGCTTTTGCCAGCGCAACCCCAAGCCCTGTCCCGTGCTCGCAGTGAGCGAGCCAGGCCAGTTCACGCTCCCCACGCTGGGCGACGGGATCGACATTCGCACTGACCTGCCGCAATACCGCATCTGGCGCCATGGCGAGATGGTCCGCGAGGTGGGGGACGTGGGCGACCTCTGGCGCGATGATCTGGTGACATTTGTGCTGGGGTGCTCGTTCTCTTTCGAAGCGGCGCTGCAAGAGGCGGGCATCAGCCTGCGCCACATCAACGAGGGCAAGAACGTGGCCATGTACCGCACCAGCATTGCCACCGAAGCAGCGGGGCCGTTTGGCGGTGCCATGGTGGTCTCCATGCGGCCCATGCGTGCGGCCGATGTGATCCGTGCCGTGCAGGTCACCTCGCGCTTTCCCAATGTGCATGGCGCACCGGTGCACATCGGCGATCCCGCGCTCATCGGCATTGCCGATATCGGCAAGCCCGATTACGGCGACGCCGTGGCCCTGCTGCCCGATGAAATCCCCGTGTTCTGGGCTTGCGGTGTCACACCCCAGTCCGCCATCCTCAACGCCCAACCGGCCTTCTGCATCACCCACGCCCCGGGTTGCATGCTGATCACCGACCTTCTCAACCACCAACTCGCCAGCTTCTAAGCGGCCTACCCCAGGAGTCTTTCCATGAAAAAATTTGCACTGTGTATGACGGCTGCCCTCAGCGTGTGTGCGGCCCAGGCCCAGGTCAAGTGGGACCTGCCCACCGGCTACGGCGCCAACAGCTTCCAGACGCAGAACGTGCAGCAGTTTGCCGACGAAGTGGACAAGCTCACCGGCGGCAAGCTCAAGATCACCCTGCATCCCGGTGGTTCGCTGTACAAGGCCAACGAGATCAAGCGCGCGGTGCAGACCGGGCAGGTGCCCTCTGCCGAGTTCATCCTGTCGGGCGCCACCAACGAGAACCCGCTGTTTGGCGTGGACTCCATCCCCTTCCTGGCGACCACCTATGCAGAGTCCAGGCGCCTGTACCTGGCCGCCAAGCCCGCGCAAGAGAAGCTGCTCGCGGCCCAGGGCGTGAAGGTGCTGTTCTCGGTGCCATGGCCCGGCCAGTCGCTGTATTCGCTCAAACCGGTGAGCACGCCCGCAGACTTTGCAGG
>DATLGV010000160.1:0-4390 GCA_035540275.1 Acidovorax sp.
GCCCAGGGCGGGGTCGTAGGGCGTGGGAGGTACCACCACGCACACATCGTCGCGCATCGCCTCCAGGGCCGCGTTACCGGATGGCCGGGGCGGCGTGCGCTGGGGCCATTGCCATGCCACCAGGCCGGTCGAGCCCAGCAGCAGGGCTGCGAGCACGGCACGCCGGGTGGTGGGGCTTGGAGGTGGCGTCAGCGCCGGCATGGGCCGCTCACATGCGCGTGTCGTGCTGCGCGCCGCCGCTTAGGTCCACCATGGTGGGCGTGATCTCGGCAAAGCGCAGCACCTTGCCGCCATATTCGGCGGCGAACTTCTTGGCGTCGGCCTCTTGTGCAAAGCTGCCAATGGTGGGGCCCATCGAGCCGTGGCGCTTGCCGCCGACCACGTAGATGGCGGTCTTGCCGTCGATCCAGTGGCCCTTGGGCGCGTCCCAGTCGGCCTGGCCCATGTCCTGCACGTACACGGCCTGCACGGCGCGCACCTGCTCGCCGGCCAGCAGGGTGCTGAACAGCTCCACCGTGTCGCAAAAGTATGAAGGCTTGTCCTGCCCCGCAAAGCGCACTTGCGCCTTGGGGCCGGGGTAGTCGGCCAGCAGCATGCCGTCGAGTTCGCAGCTGGTGGTGCGGTCGATCTCCACGGGCTGGAGGGACTGCGCGCTGTTGTCTGCCTGGCTGCAACCGGTCAGCCCCGCGAGGCCCGTGAGCGTGCCCAGCGATGCGAGGGCTGCCCAGCCCAGCAGTTGGCGCCGGGTGGCGCAGGCGCATTGGTATGAAGGGGTTGTCATGGTTTGAATCTCCAGCTCGCCAGGCCGAGGGGCAGCATGATCCAGCCCGCCATCACCGCGCCCATCAGCCATGGCTTGGCCAGGGCGGGGGGCACGATGCTGGTCAGGCCGTACAGGGTGCGCACGTCGTCCAGCGAGAACACGTTGAGGATGCGAAAAACGTCGGCCGGGTTGAGCAGCAGCAGGTAGGCCACGGCCTCGCCGCCTACGCTGCCGCCGGTGGCCACCAAGGCGCCCAACAGCAGCAGGTCAAACACCAGCACAAAGAAGAACCAGGCGGCAATTGCCAGGCCCGAAGCGCGGGTGCGCTCGTGGGTAAGTACCGACAGCAGCACGGCCAGGCTCAGGAAGGCCAGCCCCAGCAGCACCGAGCTGAGCATGAAGCCGCCGTAGTGGAACAGCGCTGCCCCGTTGAACTGCTGGACCAGCAGCACGGCCACCAGCCCGAACCCCACCAGTGTGGAGAGTGTGAGCGCCGCCGCCAGCCCCAGGTACTTGCCCAGCAGCAGCTCCAGCCGCGTGATGGGCAGGGACAGCAGTAAATCGAGCGAGCCGCGCTCGCGCTCGCCCACGATGGCGTCAAAGCCCAGCAGCAGCGCAATCAGCGGGATCAGGTAGATGACGAGGCTGACCAGGCTGGCAATGGTGAACTCGATGGAGCGAAAGCCCACCGTGCCCTGCTGCGCGCCGCCAAAGTAGGCAATGGCCAGCGAGAACACGGTGAACACCAGCGCCACGGCCAACACCCAGCGGTTGCGCATGCGGTCGCGGAACTCCTTGCCCGCGATGGTGAAGATTTGGTGGAATTCCATGGCTAGCCCTTGCGCAGGTCGAAGTACACGTCTTCGAGGGAAGGTTCGTAAATGTTCACGTCCCGCAGCCGCGTGCCCAGCGGTGCCAGCGCGCCCAGCACGGCCATCTTGTCGTCGCGCGGGCAGATGACCGTGAGGCCGCCAGCATGGGCTGTGCAGGTGAGGCCTTGCAGCGGCGCGAGGGCCCGCACGGCGGCGGGTACGTCCGCGTCGCTCAGGGCGAACTCGATGGTCAGCGGCATGTGCGCCTGCTCGCGCAGCGCCTGCACGCTGCCCAGGGCCTGCAGCTTGCCGGAGGCCAGGATGGCCAGGCGGTCTACGCGCTCCTGCAGCTCGGCCAGGATGTGCGAGGTGATGACGATGGTGACCCCCACCGCCTGCAGCTCGCGCAGCGTGGCGTAGAAGTCGCGGATGGCCTGCGGGTCGAGGCCGTTGGTGGGCTCGTCGAGCAGCAGGACCTGGGGCTCACCCAGCAGGGCCTGTGCAAACCCCAGGCGCTGGCGCATGCCCTTGGAATACTCGCGCACGGCGCGCTTGCCGGCACCGGCCAGGCCCACGCGCTCCAGCAGCGCCGGGCATTGCGCGAGCGGTGCCCCCTTGAGGCGCGCAAAGAAGTGCAGCGTCTCCAGGCCGTTCAGGTTGTCGTAGAGCACGACGTTTTCGGGCAGGTAGCCCAGGTGGCGGCGGGCGGCGCGAAAGTCGCGGCCCTGCACCGTGGCACCGCCTACGCGGATCTCGCCCGAGGTGGCGGGCACCAGGCCCAGGATCATCTTGAACAGCGTGCTCTTGCCCGCGCCGTTGTGGCCGATCAGGCCGAAGATCTCGCCGCGTGCCACGCGCAGGTCGATGCCGTCCACGGCGTGCAGTGCGCCGTAGTGTTTGTGCGCGCCCCGCACCTCGATGGCGGGAGGCTCGCTCAGGTCAATGGGGGGAGGGTTGCGTGTCACGCTGAAACTTCCGTTGGGGTTGGTTCGGTTGCATGCGGGGTTGGGGGTCGACCACCGTGGGCACGCGCAGCACCGGAAACTGCTGGCCCACCAGGCGCAGCGCCTGCACAGCGGGGCTGGCCAGCAGCAGCTTGATGGTGGGGTGGCGCCAGGTCAGGCGGTCCACCATGTCGTTGGCCTCATAAGGCACGTCGCCCACGCCGTTGCCGTCGCGGTCCCAGCCCAGGTAGTTGCTCCAGTGGTTGCCGCCGCCGGTGCCCCAGCGCTCGTCGCGGGCGCCCACGTAGCGCACCTGCTCGCGGTTGCCGATGAAGTCGTTGCCGTTGACCTGGTTGTTCTTGGAACCCGCCGACAGGTGCACGCCCACCGTGTTGCGGGCCACCAGGTTGCCACGCAGGGTGATGTATTCCACATCGTAGATAAAAAAGCCCCGGCCGTTTTCGGCCACCACGTTGTTCTCGATGACCGAGTCCTGCAGGGTGCGCAGCATGATGCCGTGGTCGCTGTTGCCCCACGCACGGTTGTTGCGCACCACCTGGTCGCGCACCTCCATCAGCGCAAGGCCTCCCCGGTTGAGGTAGGTGTCGTTGTCCTCCCACTGGTTGTAGTAGGAGTTCATGTAGTGTGTGCCGTAGCGGCTGTGGTGCAGCCTGTTGCTTCGGAAGATGGCGTGGTGCGACACGTCCACATACAGCGCATCGCGCACGAAGCTGATGTGGTTGCCCTCGATGCGGGCGCCCGTGGTGTTGTACAGCTGCACGCCGTTGCCGCGCTGGGACGAGCCCACGTCGCGCAGGCCGGTGATGGTGTTGTGCAGCACCTGCACGTCGTTGGCCTTCTCGATCCACAGGCCGAACAGGTTGTAGGTGAGGTCGTTGTTGCGCACCACGGCCCGGTGGGCACCGGGGTACACGTAGATGCCCGCGTTCTGGTCCTTGAGGCTGGTGCCCGAGTCGCGCACGATCAGGCCCTCGATCACCACGTCGGGCGCGGTGACGCGGATGGTGTCGCCCGTCTGGCCGCCGCTGAGCGTGGGGCGGTCGATGCCGCGCAGGGTCAGGGCCTTGTCGATGCGCAGGTTCACGCGGTAAAAGCCCCGATGCACCTCCACCATGTCGCCCGGCGCGGCGGCCTGGATGGCGGCCTGCAGGTCCTGGCCAGGGCGCACCTGCACGGTGGCGGCGCTGGCAGGCAGGGCCAGCAGGCACGCAGCGAGCGCCAGGAACGCGGTGAGGGCAAGGGGGGGCTTCATTACGCCAGCCCCACCAGGGTCTTGATGGCCAGGAACAATGCCGCGCCAATCAACAGGTTCTTGAAGCCCACATAGCTCAGCATGTCCATCACGCCCGCACGGCGGTACTGGTCGCGCCACCACGGGCCGTCCTTCACATAGCGCTTGCCCGACAGGCGGATCAGCACCTCGTACACGCTCCAGCCAAACCACCAGCCGATGATGGCTCCCGACGACAGCGTGCCCAGGGCGGTCATCACCCAGGCCACGCTGGCGGCCACGGCGAGCGAGAAGCCCGCGATCTGCAGGCCGCGGCGCGAGGCCCAGCCTTCGCGGCTCCAGGGCCACAGGTGGTCTACGAGCTCCAGCCAGATCCAGCGCAGGCCTTGGCTTCCAGCCTTGTGGGCGGGGTGTGCAGGCGTTGTGGGCATGCGCGGGTCGGGCCCCTTGGCGGCCTTGGCCGAGATCTGGTCCTGCACGGTGGCGGGGTGGATCGGGATGAAATAACCGTTCTTGCCGATGGGCGTGATCTCCAGGCCATCTTTCTCGCGGCGCTTGCGTTCCTTGGCCAGGGGCGGGCAGCCCTTGGTGTCGGTGTACAGCACCATGCAGTCCAGGC
>DATLGV010000161.1:0-3029 GCA_035540275.1 Acidovorax sp.
ATCATGAGCGAGCACGGCTACATGCACCGCCGCGTGCAGGTGGAAGTGGCGTGGTTCATTGCCCTGTCGGATGCCGGCTTTGACGAGTTCAAGCCCCTCACCACCGGAGCGCGCGCTTACTTGCTGGGCCTGGTCAAGAACTTCTCCGAGGCGGATGCAGCCGCCATCAAGGAGATCGAGAAGACCACCAACCACGACGTGAAGGCGGTCGAATACTGGATCAAGAGCAAGTTCGAAGCCCGCCCCGAGCTGGAAAAGGCCTCTGAATTTGTGCACTTTGCCTGCACCAGCGAAGACATCAACAACACCAGCCATGCGCTGCAACTGCGCTCCGGCCGCGACCAGGTCGTGCTGCCGGGCCTGGACCGCATCGTGCTCAAACTGCGCGAAATGGCCCACGCCTTTGCCGACGTGCCCATGCTCAGCCGCACGCACGGCCAGACGGCCAGCCCCACCACCGTGGGCAAGGAAATGGCCAACGTGCTGATGCGCCTGCAAACGGCCTGCGAGAAGATAGCCGCCGTCAAGATCATGGGCAAGATGAACGGCGCCGTGGGCAACTACAACGCCCACCTGTCCGCCTGGCCCGACTTTGACTGGGAAGCCTTCAGCAAGAAGGTCATCGAAACGCCCGAGCCGCTGGGCCTGGGCCTGACCTTCCAGCCCTACTCGATCCAGATCGAGCCGCACGACTACATGGCCGAGCTGTTCGACGCCGTGGCGCGCGCCAACACCATCCTGATCGACCTCTCTCGCGACATCTGGGGTTACGTGAGCCTGGGCTACTTCAAGCAGCGCCTGAAGGCCGGCGAAATTGGTTCCAGCACCATGCCGCACAAGGTCAACCCCATCGACTTCGAGAACGCCGAAGGCAACCTGGGCCTGGCCAATGCGCTGCTCAAGCACCTGTCCGAAAAGCTGCCCATCAGCCGCTGGCAGCGCGACCTGACCGACAGCACCGTGCTGCGCAACATGGGCGTGGCGCTGGGCTACGCCACGTTGGCCTACGCCTCGCTGCTCACCGGCCTGAACAAACTCGAAATCAACGAAGAAGCCCTGGCCCAAGACCTGGATGCATCCTGGGAAGTGCTGGCCGAGCCCATTCAGACGGTGATGCGCCGCTTTGGGGTGCAGGGCGCCTACGAAAAGCTCAAGGAAGTGACCCGGGGCAAGACCGTGACGGCCGAGGCCCTGCATGGCCTGATCGCCTCGCTGGAGATCCCTCAGGCCGAAAAAGACCGCCTGCTGGCCATGACGCCCGGCAGCTATGTGGGCAAGGCGGCTGAGCTGGCGCGCCGCGTATAAAAATGATAGCTGCCTGCGCTTGCTGCGTGGGCTTTTAAAACCTCTGGAGCTGCCATAGCAAGCAAAAACTTGCGCTGGCAGCTCTTATTTTTGATACACCCCATGGCCATCAAATCCACCATCTTCAAGGCGAACCTTCAGATCGCCGACATCGACCACGGCTACTACGCCGACCATGCGCTCACCCTGGCCCGCCACCCCAGCGAGACCGACGAGCGCATGATGGTGCGGCTGGCAGCGCTGGCCATTCAGGCGCACGAGCTCAATGACCTGTGCAACGGCGACGCCACGCTGGCGTTTGGCGCGGGCCTGTCCGACCCGGATGACCCGGATGCGTCCCTCACCGACTTCACGGGCCGCAAGCGCCTGTGGATTGAAGTGGGCCAGCCCGAGGACAAGCCACTCACCAAGGCCTGCAGCAAGGCCGACTCGGTGATCGTCTACTGCTTCAACCACGCCGCAGAAATCTGGTGGAAGGGCATCGAAAGCAAGCTGTCACGGCTGGACAAACTGCAGGTGTGGCGCATCCCGACCGAGGCCTCGCAGGCGCTGGCGCAACTGGCCGAACGCAGCATGCAGCTGCAGGCCACCGTGCAGGAAGGGGCCATCACCCTGAGCAGCACGCAGGGCAGCGTGCATGTGGAGCCGGTGCGCTGGAAGTAAGGGGGGTTGGACAAAAGCGTCCGCCAGCGCCAGTGGAACAGGCCCTGGTCCGATACCCTCAGTCACGCGGCATGAGCGCTCCGCAACGCCAGCATTGCTCGAACCCGCCTTCCACCACCTCGCCGCAGCGGCAGGCCCAGTGGCGCTGTGGCAGGTCTTGCAGCGCCTGCAGCAAGGCCCGGGCGCGGATTACATGCTCTTCATGGTCCAGCCAGATCTCGGGCAGGCACTGGTCGGGCGGCAGGTGGCCCGCAGCGGCGCCCAGGTACTGGCGCTGAACGGAGGCCGTCATGCCCGCCTCGCACAGCAGGTCCGCCCACAGGGTGGCGATGGCGATATTCGGGGCTTGGGTCAGACGCTGCATGGCACCACCTTAGCGGCTTGCCGGGCCGGCGCATAGCCCGCCACGCGCTAAACCACCTTGCCGCTGGCGGTGCCCGGCGTGCTCACGCCCTCGGCCGCCCGCTCGGCGTACCGGTTGAACCGCCAGGCCGAGTGCTCCAGGGTGATGCGGCGCCACACTCCCCGCTTTTCTGCTGGCGTGAACGAGAGCCAGAATTGCACCTCGTCGAACGTGCGTCCGCAGCCTTTGCACAGATCGTCGCCCTGGCTGGTGGAACAAATGGCGATGCAGGGCGTGTCGGGTGTCGTGTCGTACCAGGTCTGCCATGCGGCCATGGCGGCGGGAGGCAGGCTGTCTTCGTCGACCTCCGTGGTGTGACCATAGACCATAAGCGCGTAAAGCTCCCCCAGCGCCTGGACCTCAGGCGCCAGGCCCAGCCCCTCGGCCGATGCGGGTGCGCGGTGGCGCCAGTAATTGATGGCGGCTTCGATGTCGGTGATGTGGATGGCAGCCATGGGAACGGGGCGAGAGGGCAGAAGCGCAGCGGTACAGCAGGAGAAGGGGGCTGGATCATAGCGGTCCGCCACAAGGGATGCTGGCAGTGGTGGTATCCGCCGTCTGCCCACCTCAGCCACCTCACCAGCCCCACAGACGTACGCAATAACCACTACGCCCCAGCCCTTGCGCTGCCACGCCGGGGATGTTCCAATCGCTGTCT
>DATLGV010000162.1:0-3807 GCA_035540275.1 Acidovorax sp.
GGATGGGCTTGGGCATGGTGGAGGGCGCTGCGAAGGCGTTCCATATCTCCAGATTGAAGTTGCCGATGCCTGCCTCGGCCAGGCTCGGCACCTCGGGCGCCAGCGGGCTGCGCCCGGACGAGGTCACGCCGATCGCGCGCAGCTTGCCCGCACGCACCTGGGCCTGTGCCAGTGCCGGGGGCATCAGCGCCATCTGCAGCTGGCCGCCCAGCATCGCGTTGGCCACCTGTGGATAGCCGGGGTAGGGCACATGCACAGGGTTGATGTTGCTGCGCGCCTTGAGCAGCTCGGTGCCGATGTGGCCCACGGTGCCCACGCCGGGCGTGCCGTAGCTCCAGCTGTCACCCGCATTGCGCGCCGCCACAAAAAAGTCCCGGGCGCTGCTGTTGGCGGGCACGCCAGGCTGGTTGACGGGGGCCGTGAGGATCAGCGGCGATGTGCCGATCAGGCTCAGCGGTGCCAGGTCCTTGATCGGGTCATACGGCACGGCCGGGTTCAGCAGCCTGGCAATCGTCATGTTGCCGTTGATCATCAGCCCGATGGTGTGGTCGTCGCGGGCCTTGGCCACCGCGTCGGCGCCGATGTTGCCGCCTGCGCCCACCTTGTTGTCCACGATGACGGGCTGGCCCAGGGCCTTGGACAGGGGCTCCGAGAACGTGCGTGCCGTCAGGTCAGGCGACGAGCCCGCCGGAAAGCCCACGATGATCTTCAGCGGCTTGGTGGGCCAGGCCAGTGGCGCGGGCGCTGCGGCGGCCTTGCCGGTGTTCTGCGCCAGCGCCCAGGGGGATGCCGCAGCCAGAGCGATCAGCAGCGAAGCACGGCGGGAAACACGGCCAGGAAAGGCGGGACGTGAGGGCATGGGGTGCAATCTCCTTGACGAATATTCGGGGGCCCAAACGACACGGGGCCCCAGAACTGGGGCCCCGCGAGGCAACTTCTGCAGCCGGGGATATTAACCCCGCGGCCCAGTCCGGTCAGGCGTACTCGGCCAGGGCTTTCTTCATCTTCTTCATGGCAGCCACTTCGATCTGGCGGATACGCTCGGCACTCACGCCATACACCGCCGCCAGGTCGTGCAGCGTCATGCCGCCCGTGCCATCGTCATTGACCTTGAGCCAGCGCTCTTCCACGATGCGGCGGCTGCGGTCGTCCAGGCTGGCCAGGGCGTTGGCAATGCCGTCGGTGGCCAGCGCGTCGCGCTGGCGCGACTCGATCATGGCCGTTGGCTCGTGCGAAGCATCTGCCAGGTAGGCAATGGGGCCAAACGCCTGCTCGCCGTCATCGGCCGGGGCCGGGTCCAGCAGCACATCGCCACCCGCCATGCGGGTTTCCATTTCGATGACCTCTTCGCGCTTGACGTTGAGCTGTGCGGCCACGGCGTCGATCTCGTAGTCCGACAGGGTGTCACGGTGCGTGGCGGCATCAGCGGCCGATGCATCGGCCTTGAAGCCCTGCTTCATGGAACGCAGGTTGAAGAACAGCTTGCGCTGCGCCTTGGTGGTCGCCACCTTGACCATGCGCCAGTTCTTCAGGATGTATTCGTGGATCTCGGCCTTGATCCAGTGCATGGCATAGCTCACCAGGCGCACGCCCTGGTCGGGGTCAAAGCGCTTGACGGCCTTCATCAGGCCCACATTGCCTTCCTGGATCAGGTCGCCATGGGGCAGGCCGTAGCCCAGGTACTGGCGTGCAATCGACACCACGAGGCGCAGGTGCGACATCACCAGCCGGCCGGCGGCGTCCAGATCGTTGTTGTCCTTGAGTTGGCGTGCATAGGTCTGCTCTTCCTCGTGCGTGAGCAGGGGCAGGCGGTTGACGGCCGAAATGTAGGCGTCCAGATTGCCCAAGGGGGGCACCAGCGCCCACGGGTTGGCGGGTGCCAGAGACATCGTCGCGGTTCCAGATTGAATGTTCATTCCGGCAATCCTTTCCTCTAAGCCATGATGTTAGCACTCTCTCTGATTGAGTGCTAAGCCCGGAGTTCCCCTCGGGTTGCTCATCGACACCGTTGGACAGATTCTGATTCAAACCGCTGCGAAGTGTTTATCTTCAATTTCTGCTGAATCTTGTGTTGTGCGCCGTGGGTTGTTAATTTTCGAACTAGGATGAAATTATCTAACCTATTGATTTTTCTATTCATTTTTAAACGATATGCTGTTTCTCATTCTCGCCATTGACTGAATTCCAAGCGGATTTTTAGGCAGATACCCCCTTTGGGGAGAAATTCCGGCGGCGACGATTGGGACACCTGATCGGTCGCGCCAAGGAGGGGTGGTTTCGATGTGTGCACCCACTGACTCTTTATCGGTGCCGAAATCGAGGGGCGGCGACGGCCCCTGATCGGTGGTGCCCACGGGTTTGCGGGCACTGCATGTCTGCAATGGGCCCTGGCGTGACGTCCTGGCGGTGGGTCGAGGCGCTGGGACGGAGGCGGGTCCAGAAAGGGCCGCCCCTTCCTCCTCGCTCTTCTTCGGCCCCGCCCTCAGATCGGGACCCGCGTGCCCAGTTCCACCACGGCATTGCCTGGCAGGCGGAAGAACTCCACCACGCCGCCAGCGTTGTGGCTCATGGTGGCGAACAGCTTCTCACGCCAGTTCGCCATGCCGCTGCCTGGCGTGGGCACCACGGTCTCACGGCTGAGGAAGTAGCTGGTCTCGAACAGCGGCACCGCCAGCCCGTGCGAGGCGGTCAGCTCCAGCGCCTTCGGTATGTCGGGCGTGTTCATGAAGCCGTAGTTCACCTGCACCCGCCAGAAACCGTGGTCCAGAGCCTGCACGTTCACCCGGCGCTCCATCGGTATCCAGGGCACATCGTGGAATCGCACCGTGAGGATCACATTGCGCGCATGCAGCACCTGGTTGTGCTTGAGGTTGTGCAGCAGTGCTTGCGGCACGGTGTCGGGGTCGGCCACGGCGTATACGGCGGTGCGTTCGGCGCGGTTCAGGCTGCGGGGATCGAGTTGGGCGATGAAGTCCTGCAGTGACAGCCCGTCGCGGCGGATGCTGTCCATCAGCAGTTCACGCCCCCGCCGCCAGGTGCTCATCAGCACGAACAGCGCCAGGCCCAGGGTGAGCGGAAACCAGCCGCCGTCGAGGAACTTGATGGCGCAGCCGGCCACCAGCAGCGCGTCGATGGCCAGGAAGAACGCAGTGGCACCGATGGCGACCGGTGCCGGCATGCGCCAGCCTTCGCGCACCACGAAGTAAGTCAGCACGGTGGTGATCATCATGGTCAGCGTCACCGCGATGCCGTAGGCGCTGGCCAGCGCAGAAGAGCTGCGGAAGAACAGCACCACTGCCAGCACGCCGACCAGCAGAGCCCAGTTGACGCCCGGCATGTAGATCTGGCCCATTTCGCGCGCGCTGGTGTAGCGCACCCGCATGCGCGGCAGGAAACCGAGCTGGATCGCCTGCTTGGTCAGCGAGTACGCACCGGAGATGACGGCTTGCGAGGCGATGATGGCAGCCAGCGTGGCCAATACCAGCGCTGGCAGCAGCCAGGCTTCGGGAAACTGGCGATAAAAGGGGTTCTGGATCGCCGAGGGGTCGCCTATCAGCAGCGCCCCCTGGCCCAGGTAGTTCAGCGCCAGGCCAGGCAGCACCAAGCTTGTCCACGCGATCTGGATCGGCTTGCGGCCGAAGTGGCCCATATCGGCATACAGTGCCTCGGCACCTGTCAGCGCCAGCACGATGGCGCCCACCGCTGCGAAGACCTGCCAGCCGCGGCCGGACAGGAATTCCCAGGCGTGCACCGGGTTCAATGCCGCCAGGATGGCGGGCTCCTGCGCGATGTGCCAAGCGCCCATTG
>DATLGV010000163.1:0-4294 GCA_035540275.1 Acidovorax sp.
GCGGGCCGCAGCGCGGCGCTGGCGCTCGCCGTCCACCATGAACTGGGCAAAGTCCACCAGCCGCGACGTGGTGGCGGCCAGCCCCCGTGGCGTGGCGGTGAGGCCGGGGCGCACCGCCTGCACCACGTCGCGGCCCACGTAGTACTGCAGCGCCAGGGCGGTGATGGCCATGGCCAGGCGATGTACATCGTCATCGGCGGTCTTCAGGCCGAACTCCTTGCACAGCAGGCGTACGAGCGCGGCATGGGCGGGCTTGATCTCGCATTCCAGCTCCTGCTGCCACAGCCCGGTGGGGTCCAGCATTTCGCGAAAGTGCAGGCGCATGCACAGCTCGACCCGATCACCTTCGCGCAGGGGTTGCATGAAACTCTGGATCAGCAGCGCGATGAACGCAGGCAGGGTGTCCGGCCAGGCATCCACAGCGATGGGGCTGCCCATGGGCTCGGTGAACGCCGCGCGGTACAGCCCGTTCTTGTCGCCAAAGTAGTAGCTGATGGAGGCCGGGTTGACCCCCGCCGCCTGGGCAATGTCGCGGATGGACGCCTTGGCGAAGCCGTTTTCGGCAAAAAGGCGCAGGGCGGCGTGCAGCAGACGCGCGCGGGCCTGGGCGCCTTCCGTGGGCGGTGGAGGGGGCATGGAAGGCCGAGGTGACCTGGAGGCTGAATCTGGCATGGAGCCGGATTACAGCACCATTTAATCAAACGATTGATTAAATTTTTGTTTCAGAACATGTCGTTGGTGCTGCTGCCAGGGCTGACCTGTTGTTTGCAGCGAGGGCCATGCAGATCGGGTGGAGGTGCTGCACCGTCCAAATACAGGGCGTGAAGGGGGAAAGGCCAACTCTCCAGAAGTCGGCCATCTCCTGCGCAGTGCGCGCGGCCGTTCAGGCTGATGGCGCGGTGGACCCAAAGACCGCCGTCCACAGCGCCAGCACGGCATCGCGTTCGGCCTGCAGTGCGGGGGGCGTGACCTGGGTGGGCGCCTCGTCCAGGCGCGCCACGTGCTGCACCCGGCGCAGCTCGCGGTAGGCGTCGGCGGCCGCGTGGCCCACGCCGGCAGGCAGCAGTCCCACCTGCTCGGCGCGCTGCAGCAGCGCAATGTTGCCCAGGTTGCCGCGCAATTCGGGGTGGGCGGCGGACTGCGACAGCACCAGATACTGCACGGCGAATTCGGCATCCACCATGCCGCCCGGGCTGTGCTTCACGTCGAAGCGGCCAGCGGGCGTGGGGTGGGCCGAGCGCACCCGCTCGCGCATGGTCACGATCTCGTCCTTCAACGCCAGCGGGTCGCGGGCGGAGGTGATCACGGCCTCGCGCACGGCGTCGAAGCGCTCGCGCAAGGCCTCGCTGCCCATCACAAAGCGCGCACGTGTCATGGCCTGGTGCTCCCAGGTCCAGGCGGTGTTGCTGCCGCGTTGCTGCTGGTAGTTGGCATAGGCCTCGAAGCTCGTCACCAGCAGGCCGGAGTTGCCGTTGGGCCGCAGGGCCGTGTCGATCTCGTACAGGTCGCCCTCGCCGGTCTTGACGGTGAGCCAGTTGATGAGCTTGCGCACAAAGGCCGCGTACACCTCGGGGGCGCGCTCATCGTCGTCGTCGAACACAAAGACGATGTCCAGGTCGCTGCCGTACCCCAACTCCTTGCCGCCCAACTTGCCGTAGCCAATGATGGCGAACTGGGGCTCGTCGCGGTGGCGACTCTTGAGGCGGCTCCAGCACCATTGGCTGGTGATGCGCAGCACGCTGTCGGCCAGGGCGCTGAGGTCGTCGGCCACCTGCTCGACCGTGATGCGGCCCTCCACGTCGCGTGCCAGGGTGCGGAAGGTCTCGGCATGCTGGGCGCGGCGCAGCAGATTGAGCAGGGTTTCGTCGTCGTCCTCGCCAGTGGAGCGCAGCGACGCCAGGCGCATGCCCAGCTCGCGTTCGAAGTCGGCCACCACAAAGCGTTCGGACAACAGCGCGTCGCCCACCAGTTCGTCGATCACGCCGGGGTGCTGCAGCAGGTAACGTGCGGGCCACTTGGCTGCCCCCAGCAGATGCAGCAGCTGTTCGTGCACCGAGGGCCGCTCCAGCAGCAGTGCCAGATAGCTTTCGCGCCGCAGCAGCGGCTCCAGCCAGTTGGCCAGGCGCACGGTCGCCTCTTCGGTGACGCGTCCTTCCTTGAGCCACTGGGCCGTGCGCTGCACCAGGCGGAACAGGCGGGCCCGTGCCTCGTCGCGCAGCCCGGCCACGCGCGGGTGGTTGCGCCATTCGGCCACGCGCTCGCGAAAGCCTGGCGGCAGCTGCTCCAGCAGGCCTTCCAGTTCCGGGGGCGGCGGTGCCGCTGCCCGGGGGCCACCGCAACCGCCGCCATTGCATTGCTTTTTGCCGTTGCCGCCCAGCAGGGTGTCGAACTCCTGGGCCACCAGCTCGCGGTGCGCGTCCAGCTCGTGCAGGAAGGCGCAGCAGTCCTTGTAGCCCAGGGTGCTGGCGATCCAGGCGAGGTCATCGTCGCGCGTGGGCAGCACATGGGTCTGCTGGTCGTCCAGATACTGGATGCGGTGCTCCACCCGGCGCAGGAACACATAGGCCCGGGCCAGCGCGTCGGCGGTCTCCTGCGGCATCAGGCCCGCATGGGCCAGGCGCTGCAGCGCATCGAGGGTGGGGCGGCGGCGCAGCTCGGGGAACTGCCCGCCACGCACCACCTGCAGCAGCTGCACGGTGAATTCGATCTCGCGGATGCCGCCGCGCGAGAGCTTGACGTCGTTGGCGCGCTCGGGGTGCCCGGCGCTGCGTTTGGACGCATGGTCCCGGATCTGGCTGTGCAGCGAGCGCAGCGCGTCGAACACGCTGTAGTCCAGGTAGCGGCGGAACACAAACGGAAGCACCACGCCGCGCAGGGCCTGCACCTCGGGGCGGCCGATGCAGTCGCGCGGGGCCACCACGCGGCTCTTGAGCCAGGCAAAACGCTCCCATTCGCGGCCCTGCACCTGCAAGTATTCCTCCAGCGCGGCCAGGGACACCGATGCGGGGCCCGAGTTGCCATTGGGCCGCAGGGCAAGGTCCACCCGGAAGACAAAGCCATGCTCGGTGGTGTCACCCACCAGGCTGTAGATGGCCTTGACGGCGCGCGCGAAGTACTCGTGGTTGGAGATGCGCCCCCGGCCATCTGGCATGCCGGCGGTCTCGCCATCGTGCTCGTACACATAGATGAGGTCGATGTCGCTGGAGACGTTCAGCTCGCGGGCACCCAGTTTGCCCATGCCGATGATCCACAGCTGCACGGGCTGGCCCTGCGGGCCGCGCGGCGCGCCATGGCGTTCGTCCAGTTCGCGGCGGGCCTGCTGGCAGGCGCGGTCCAGCGCCAGCTCGGCCAGTTCGGTCACGGCCCGGGTGATGTCGGCCAGGGGTGTCTGTGCCTCGCAGTCCAGCTGGATCAGCCGTTCCATGACCAGCTGGCGCAGCACCCGCAGCGCGGTGCCCGTGTCGCAGCCGCGTGCGCACAAAGCGTCGTAGGCCTGCTCCATGGTCACCAGCACCGGGACGCCCGGGGGCAGCAGGGGCAGGTCGTTGGCGTAGCGGCGGTGCAGGCGCTGGTAGAAGCGGGAATGCTCGGCCAGAGGCCCCTCGGGCAGGGGCTGGTGGCAGCGGGGGTCAGACAGAGAAGGATGCATGGCAGCCACAGCCGGATGTTGGGGACGCGGGGTGCTGGGCTGTGCGCCTGGCTGCATACAAAAGCTCACTGGGCGCGCGGGTCGCGAGTGAACCCACGCCAGGGCTGCGGGTCATAATTCCTGCCACTTTCCATCTCACCATGATCGATCCCACCTCGCCCCCCTCACGCCTGCTGACAATAGTCGCAGGTTTTGCGCGGTGGTCGCTGGGCTTGCTGCTCGCCTTCTGGCTGTTGCTGACCATCGCATGGGGGGCTCTTCATGGCTGGATTGTGCCGCGAATCGGTGATTTCCGCCCACAGTTGCAGGCGCAGGCCGCACGGGTATTGGGGGTTCCCGTGCAGATCGGCGCCATCGTGGCCCGCACCGAGGGGTTGGTCCCTTCCGTTGAGCTGTCTGACGTCGCGCTGCTGGACGCCTCGGGCCGCACCGCATTGCACCTGCCCCGGGTGGTGGTGGCGCTGTCGCCCCGCTCGCTGCTGCAATGGGGGTTTGAGCAGCTCTACATCGAAGGCCCGGACCTGGATGTGCGCCGGGCGAGCGACGGGCGCATCTATGTGGCGGGGCTGGAGTTTGCCCAGAACCAGGGCGACAGCAGCGCGGCGGCCGACTGGCTGTTCTCGCAGGGCGAGGTCTACATCAGGG
>DATLGV010000164.1:0-5275 GCA_035540275.1 Acidovorax sp.
GCACATTGCCGAGGTGGTGGCGGCCGAGGCGGCAACGCGCGGCCACCGGCGCCTGGCCCTCACCGGCACACGCTGGCTGGTGGACAGCAGCGTGTACCCCGATGCGCTGCAGACCCTGGGCCTGCAATGGGTGCGGCCCACCGAAGCCGAGCGCAGCGAGATCAACCGCATCATCATGGACGAGCTGGTGCCCGGCATCACTCGCCCCGAGGGCGTGGCCCTGTTCCAGCAGATCATCGCCCGCATGCAGCGCGAGGACGGCTGCGATGCCGTGGTGCTGGGCTGCACCGAGATCCCGCTGATCCTGAGCGACGCCAACTCCCCGCTGCCCACCCTGGACTCCACCCGCCTGCTGGCCCGTGCGGCGCTGCGGCGGGCCGTGCAGGCCCGCTGAACGCAACTACTTGAGCCGCTGCGCCACCACGGCGTCCAGCGAGGCCATGAAGGTCTCCACGGCCCGCGTGTAGGCGCTCTCCAGGCCCAGCTGCGCGTTGATCTCGCCGTGGGTCAGCTCTTGCGGCAGCACCTCGGCCCGTCCACCCAGGTCGCGCACGCGGCGGGCCATGCCCTGGGCCTGCAGACAGGGGTGGTCGGGGCGCTCGGTGGAGCAGACAAACTGGAACGGCGGCACCGGACCCGACAGCGCGTGGTACGGCGACACGGCCGCCCAGAACAACGGGTTGGCGCCCATCACCTCGTCGTAAAACGGGTAATGCGGCGCGGTCATCACCACCGGCACATTGAGCGCCGCGCTGTCCAGCGACACGGTGCCCAGCCAGGGCCAGGCCCCCTCGCGCTGGGCCAGGGTGGGCGATGCATTGACGAGCGACACCAGGTGCGCGCCGGCCGAATGCCCCATCAGGATGAACCGCGACGCATCGGCGCCCCAGCCGGCGGCGCGGCTTTGGGCGGCGGCCAGTGCCATGGCCACGTCCTGCGCTTCTTGCAGCACGTTCACGGCGGGGTACAGGCGGTAGTTCACCGAGATGAACACAAAGCCCTTGGGCACCCAGCGCGCCACCTTCTCCTGCACCACGCGGGACATGGCCTTGTCGCCCGTGCGCCAGGCGCCGCCATGCACCATGAAGACCACCGGCGCGCGCGTGCCGCTGGCCACCGCAGCGGGCAGGTAGACGTCCATGCGCTGCAGCGGGTCTGCGCCATAGGGCACATCGGCCAGGCGCTGCACACCGGCGGGCAAGGCCGCAGCGGTGTCGCGCAACGGGGCAAAGGGCCCCAGCCCCCGCAGCTGGGCGTGGGCTGGCGGGGTCAGCACAGCGGCCAGCACACACAGCGCCGCACACAGGCCGGAGCGCAGGCCTGTGCGCAGGCCTGTGTGGAAGGGGGCCAAAGCCGGACGAGGGAGTGACAGACGGGACATGCGGGATCTCCTGGCGGAAGAGAATGAATCAGGGCCGTGCGGTGGGTGGCAGCAGGGTGCTGCGCTGGCCTGAACTATGGCCGCACGGTGTGAGCCCGTTGTGGCGCCCGCTGCACGATGTATGACAAAGCATGACAACCCCACCGGGAGCCTGTCATGCGTGGTCACGCATCCCCAGGCCTGCCCGCGCGGCCCTGCCGTGTTTTCGGCCCTACCATTGGCACGCAGCCTTGGCTGCACCTACCCGCTGCCATCCACCCCCACCGCCCCATGACCGAAGCCCTGGCCAAGATCCTGGTCGCCGATGACGAACCCGACCTGCGTGCGCTGCTGCAGCGCTACCTGAGCGATCAGGGCTTTAGCGTGCGTACGGTCGATGGTGCGGGCCCGCTCGATGTGCTGCTGCAGCGCGAGCGCTTTGATGTGCTGGTGCTCGACGTGATGATGCCCGGCGAGGATGGCCTGTCGATCTGCCGCCGCCTGCGCGCGCAGGGCGAGACCATTCCCATCCTGATGCTCACGGCCAGGGGCGACCCCGTGGACCGCATCGTGGGCCTGGAGATGGGCGCCGACGACTACCTGCCCAAGCCCTTCAACCCGCGCGAGCTGCTGGCCCGCATTCAGGCCATGGTGCGCCGCCAGCGCCTGCTGGGCGCGCACACCGGGCCGCGCCAGACGGGCGGGCGCATCGCGTTTGGCGCGTTCACGCTGTGGCTGGATGAGCGCCGGCTGGAACGCCACGGGGGCGCCGACGGCGACCGCGCCCAGGACGTGCCCTTGACCACGGGCGAATTCGCGCTGCTGCAGGCGCTGGCACAACAACCGCACCGGCCCCTGGGCCGCGACCGGCTCATCGCACTGGCCTATGGCCCCGACCACACGGCCACCGACCGCAGCATCGATGTGCAGGTGATGCGCCTGCGCAAGCTCATCGAGGCCGACCCGGCGCAGCCGCGCCACATCCGCACCGTGTGGGGCGTGGGCTACGTGTTTGTGCCCGATGGCGCGGCGCCCGGCGGCGGAGGCAAGCCATGACGCCCTCCGCCACACCCCAGGCCACCCGGGGATGGTGGCCGCGCAGCCTGCTGGGCCGCAACCTGCTGCTGATGGCGGTGCTCATCGTGCTGGGCCAGCTGGTGGCGGCCGTGCTGGTGCGGCAGATGATCTTTCAGCCCCGCGTGGCCCAGGTGGCCGATGGCGTGGCGCGCAACGTGGGCGCACTGCGCGCAGGGCTGCAGGCACTGCCTCCGGCAGAGCGCGCTGCATTTGTCGAGGCCTTCAACCAGCAGGCCGTGCGGTCAGCCCCGCCGGCGGCCGCGGAGAGCGCTGTGCGGCGTGCGCTGCTGTCGCCCCTGGAGCGGCAGTTTGTGCAGGCGGTATCGCGCCGCCTGGAGGTGGACGAAGCGCCAACAAATGCCTTGCAACCCGTATGGCGCCGCGACAGCAACGGCGTGCTTGCCCTGCGTGTGGTGCACCAGGGGCCGGAGGGGGCAGAGACCTACTGGCTGAACCTGCCCAGCGTGTTTCCCACGCGCGAGTTCACCGGCGCCTGGCTGGCCGCCACGCTGGCCAGCATGCTGCTGGCGCTGCTGGGGGCCTGGTGGCTGCAGCGCCATATCCACCGCCCGCTGGTGCAGGTGGTAGGGGCCGCGCGCCAGCTCGCGCAGGGCCAGCCCCCTGCCGTGCTGCCCGAGGCCGGGCCAGAGGAAATCGCCACCGTGGCCCGCAGCTTCAACCACATGGCGCAGAGCCTGGCCGCGGCCCAGCAGGAGCGTGCGCTGATGTTGGCGGGCGTGTCGCACGACCTGCGCACCCCGCTGACCAAGCTGCGCCTGGCGGTGGAGATTGCGGGCGCGCAGATCGATGCCCCTTTGGCCGCCAGCATGGCGCGCAGCATCGACGAGATGGACGGCATCGTGGGCCAGTTCCTGCAGTTCGCGCGGGTGGGCTCCAACGCAGGCGAGGCCGAGGTGCCCACCACGGCATCGCTCAACGACCTGGCCCAGGCCGTGGCCGAGGCGCAGGCCGACCACGGGCGCACCGTGCGGCTGGAGCTGGGCACCCTGCCCGACGTGCCGGTGCGCCCCCAGGCCCTGCGCCGCGCGCTGGACAACCTGGTGGAAAACGCCTGGCGCCACGGCACGCCGCCCGTGCTGCTGCGCACGGGGGCCGATGCCGACGGCGTGTGGCTGGGGGTGCAGGACCAGGGCCCGGGCATTGCCCCGGCAGAGCTGGAGCGCATCCGCCAGCCCTTTGCACGCGGTGATGGCGCCGCGCGGTCCGGCGCACCCGGCGCGGGTCTGGGCCTGGCCATCGTGGAGCGCGTGGCGCGCAGCCATGGCGGGCGGCTGGAGCTGCACAGCGCGCCGGGCACGGGGCTGCGCGCGCGGCTGGTGTTGCCACGGGGAGAGCGGGGCTGATGCCGCTGTGCGCGCCCTGCGCACGCCCAGGGCATGCTGCGCACTGAAAATTCCGCCACAAGTGCCGCAAGCGATAGTGCAATATACGGCAACAGCTCTCAAATCAATAGCAAATTAGCGAGCCCTGCAGACCCTCAGGACACCGGCATCTTCAGCTTGAGGAACAGCGTCTGGCGGTGCGGGAGAGTTGCTGCATGTGCAGCGACACCGGGCTGGCTGCGGGTTCGTTCTGTGCCGTGGGCCAGGGCGATAGCGCGCATACGCCTCGGCCTGTTGTTCTGCGCTCATGCGGTTTTCTGGGACGAATGGAGGCTCGAAGTTAGCCGGTTTTCTCGATTCAGACGCGACGTTCTCTGGAGCCCATCTGAAGTCAAGGCTCTGCACCATAATCTTTTTTAACGCCATCACCCTGCCCCTTCCTCCCCCATGCCGCACTACCCGATCATCAGCATTCCACTTGAAGCGCGGGAAGACACCGAACAATTGGGAAGCAAGCCCAAGTTCTGGGTACTGCTGGATGGGCAACGGTGGCTTTTCAAAGAGGCTCGTCCCAATACCGGCGAGGACTGGGCAGAAAAGGCCGCCGCGGAGATCGCACACGCTCTGAACGTCAATGCAGCCAAGGTGGAGCTCGCTGAATACAACGGCAAGGTAGGCTGTATCTCCTGCAATTTTGTGGATGTGGACGCAGGCGAGGCGCTGGTGCATGGCAATGAGATCATGGCCTGGAGCGTCACCGACTATGACAAGGCAAAAATCTTCCGGCAAGCAGACCACACACTGGAGAACATCCAGCTGGCCATTCGCGCACTGGCTGGGTTTGCAGACACCGATGCGGTACTTTCCGAACTGGCAAGCTACATGGTGCTGGATGCTCTCATTGGCAACACCGACCGCCACCACGAAAACTGGGGCTTGCGTGCGCACAGCCCGGTGGTGCAGCAAGCCCGCGTACTCAGTGCCGCCCCCAGCTTTGACCATGCTTCCTCCCTTGGCAGGGAGTTGTTGGACACCAAGCGATCCGAGCTGTTGAAAAACCAACAAGTGGCGCGCTACATCAGCAAAGGGCGAGGGGGTATCTTTCGCGATCACAATCAAGCCCACGGCGAGAACCCCCTGCGGTTGGTGCAGGTAGCGGCGCGGGCGTATCCTTCGTACTTCAGGCCCGCCATTGCGCGGGTGGCTGCGTTGGAAGTTCAGACACTGCACCGCATATTTGAATGCCTACCCCCTGAACGCGCTTCAGACACCGCCAAGCGGTTCGCAGAAACCATGGTGCTGGATGCACGCACCACCTTGTTAGATTTGTTGAAGTGAATGAGTACCCCGACATGAGCACCCTCTTTGTAGCATGGCAAGCGCCCGGCCCATCGAGAGCCTGGTTCCCCATTGGCCGCCTGGATGCGTCGGTGGAACACCACGACTACGTCTTTCAGTACACCCGTGGCGCACTACAGGCGCAAGAGCGCGCTGG
>DATLGV010000165.1:0-8743 GCA_035540275.1 Acidovorax sp.
GCTCGACGGCCAGCGCATCCAGTTCAAAAGCCCCATCGACGCGCGCCGCGCCGGCATCGAAACCGTCTACCAGGACCTGGCCGTGGCCCCGGCCATGACGATTGCCGAAAACCTGTTCCTGGGCCGCGAGCTGCGCCGCCCGGGCCTGCTGGGCGGCGCGCTGCGCATGCTTGACAAGAAGAAGATGCTCGAAGAAAGCGTGGCCCGCATGGCCGAACTGAAGGTGGGTATCCGCTCCATGACGCAGGCGGTGGAAACGCTCTCGGGCGGCCAGCGCCAGTGCGTGGCCGTGGCGCGTGCGGCCGCGTTTGCACGCCACGTCGTCATCATGGACGAGCCCACCGCCGCCCTCGGCGTGAAGGAGGGCAACATGGTGCTGGAGCTGATCCGCCGCGTGCGCGACAAGGGCCTGCCCGTGATCCTCATCAGCCACAACATGCCCCATGTGTTCGAGATTGCCGACCGCATCCACATCGCCCGCCTGGGCAAGCGTGCGGCGGTGGTCAACCCCCAGAAGATCAGCATGAGCGACACCGTGGCCGTGATGACGGGCGCCATGGCCGCGTCCGACCTGCCTGCCGAATGCCTTGCTTGAATCCATGCTCAAAAACATCGACCCCCTGCTGACCCCCGACCTGCTCAAGGTGCTGGCCGAGATGGGCCACGACGACGCCATCGTGCTGGCCGACGCCAACTTCACCGCCATGAGCCTGGGCGCGGGCAAGCCCGTGCTGCGCCTGCCCGGCATTGGCATGGCACGCGCCGTGCAGGCGGTGGCCAGTGTGCTGCCCCTGGCGCAGGATGTGCCGCACCCCGTGGCCTACATGCAGGTGGGCGGCACCGAAGTGCCTTACCGCTCGGCCCTGCAGCGCGAAACCATGGCCGTGCTGGCGCGCGAGGGCGTGGCCAGCGCGCAGGCCGAGGGTGTGGAGCGCTTTGCGTTCTACGAACGCGTCAAAAACGCCTATGCCATTGTGGTGACGGGCGAGCGCCAGCCCTGGGGCAACTTCCTGCTGCGCAAGGGCGTCATCGGCGACACTCTGAACGCCTGACCGTTTCATCACCATGCTGGACACCGACGCCTCTCCCTCCGCCGTTGACAACGCTGCCGCCAGCCCCGCGCTGCTGCGCCAGCGCGGCTCCAACCACGTGGGGCTGCGCCAGTTCAATGAACGCGTGGTGCTGCAGGCACTGCGCACCCACGGCAGCCTGGCCAAGGCCGAGATGGCGCGCGTCACCGGGCTCACGGCGCAGACCATCGGCCTGATCACCGCGCGGCTCGACGAAGACCAGCTGCTGCGCCGCGAGGCGCCCGTGCGCGGCCGCGTGGGCCAGCCCTCGGTGCCGATTGGCCTGAACCCCGACGGCGCCTTTGCCATCGGCATCAAGATCGGCCGCCGCAGCGCCGACTGGCTGCTGGTGGACTTCACCGGCCATGTGCGCGAGCGCATCGTGCTCGACTACGCCTTCCCCGACATCGACGTGCTGCTGCCCGCCATCCGCACGCACCTGAACCAGCTGCTCAACGGCCTGGGCCCGCTGCGCTCGCGCGTGGTGGGTGTGGGCGTGGCCGCGCCGTTCCAGCTCGGCGGCTGGCACCGCATGCTGGGGCTGACCGAAGCGCAGTCCGAAGCCTGGAACAACATCGACCTGGGCGAGCAGGTGCAGCAGATGACCGAGCTGCCCGTGAGCTTTGCCAAGGACACCTCCGCCGCCTGCGTGGCCGAGCTGCTGCAGGGGCGCGGGCGCGACATTCCCAGCTTTCTGTACCTGTTCATGGACACCTTTGTGGGGGGCGGCCTGGTCATCAACTCGCACCTGCACCGGGGCCTGCATGGCAATGCGGGCGCCGTGGCCTCGCTGCCGCTGTCGCCCGCACAAGCAGGCCAGGCCCCCGCGCAACTCATCAGCCAGGCATCGCTGTGGGAGCTGGAGCAGCGCTTTCGCGAACACGGCCTCGACCCCATGGCCGCTTACGACAAACGTGTGCTGCAGGCCCCGTGGCTGGAGCACAGCCGCGGCTGGATCGCGCGCGCGGCTGAGGGGTTGGCGCACTGCATCGTCTCGGCCACCGCCTTCCTCGACCTGGATGCCGTGGTGATGGATGGCGCTGCGGCCCCCGAGTTGTTGCAGGCCCTGTGTGAGGCCACCCGCCACGCGCTGGCCGACTACAACTGGGAAGGCCTGCACCAGCCGCCCCGCCTGGAGCTGGGCTGCATAGGGTCAGACGCTCGCGCCCTGGGTGGGGCGCTGCTGCCGCTGCATGCGTGTTTTGCGCCCGATACGGACATCTTCCTCAAGGCCTGACGGTTGGGCTATCGAAAAATGGCGATCGGGGGCGTGTTTCATTGGCGCGCTGCCAGGATCGCCCGCGCCACCTCTGCGAACCCCGCGCCACGCTCGCCGCGCGTCACGTAGCGTGGCAGATGGCCAAGCTGCGGCACAAACTTTGCAATATTGGCCACACCCACGCTGTGGGTGAAGTGCTGGAACATCGGCTGGTCGTTGCCCGAGTCGCCGACAAACACCCAGCGATCGAGCTCCTGCGCCAGGTCGCGGCCCAGCAGCTCGCGCACGATCCAGTTGGCGCCCTGCCATTTGTTGAAGTCTCCGAAGCAGCCGTGGATGTGGATGCTGCTCACCGTGGTCTGCATGCCCGCGCGCTGCAGCACGGCCAGCACCCGCTGCACGGTATCGTGCGTGTGCCGGGCGAACTCTGCGTAGTCAAAAGCCAGATCCGTCTCGCGCCCGGCGCTGTCACGGCTCAGGGCGATGCCAGGTACCTCGGCCGCCACCAGGGCGGCGATCTCCCGCATGCGCGCCTGGTTGGCGCTGCGCGTGGCGGCATCCTGCTGGTAGAGCTTGGTCAGCGGCTGCTGCAGGCCGGGGCCCCGGGCAAATGCCACGGCCCCGTTTTCCGCCACCATGGCATCCACGGGCCAGCCCTGACCGGCAGCACCGGCCATGAAGGGTTCGCACCAGCCAATCGGCCGACCGGTGATGGGAACGACCACCAGGCCCGCAGCCTTCAGGTCGGCCAGCGCCTGCAGTGCATCGGGCGTGATGGCACCCTCGGTGGTGAGGGTGTCGTCGATGTCGGTGAGGATGCCTTGGAGCGATGCCCTTGCCAAGGCGGGCCATTGGGTCAGCGGCTGCATGAAAGGGAACGAAGGTGGTATGGGCGGTAGGCCAGGGCGATCCAGCAAAGGCTTGGGGCAGACATCATTTCCTGGCGTATTCGGTGATGGCCTTGTAGAAGCGGTCAGAGCCGTCCTTCGGGTTGTCGGGCCTCAGCTCCATGCGGTTGACGCCATGTTCGGCGCCGCCCTTGAAGCGATCGGGTATCACCGAGAAGTAATAGGGGCTGATGAAGCGTGCGCCCGCATCGTAGTGGGACTGCATGGCGGCCAGGTGCACGCCGTTGCGTTTCCATTGCTGCGGGTTGAATTCGGGCACGCCGTAATCGGTGATTTTGTTGCGCGCCATGAAATCGCGCAGCCACGCGCTGTCGGTGGCGCCGCCGTACATGTTCAAGCCCTGTTTCCACGGCGCGCTGCCGCTCAGTGTCTGCCCGGCAGCAAACAGCTGGGGGTTCCACGAAGCGTTGACGTTGGGCACGATCTGGTGGGAATAGAGCTTGTCTGCAGGCAGTCCGGCCTTGAGCGCCCACTGGTGGAAATCGTTCAGGAAGTCGTACACCTGCGATTCGCGGTAGCGGTTCCAGTCGCGCGCCAGCGGGTTGTAGTACACATCCTGCAGCGGCTTGGGCATGTCGAGCCACGAACGCACGCCAGGAAGGGCCTTGGCATTCTTGAGTGAAGGGACCTCGGCCCTCTGCGTCGAAGCCACCCGCCCCTGGTCGCGGGGGACCACCACGAATTCCACCTCGGCCAGTTGGTAGCGGCTGGCGCCGGACGTGGCCACGACCTGGGCCAGGTGCCGGCCAGGACGCAGGCCGCTGTAGTCGAGGTCATGGCGAAAGCCGGTGTTCGGGCTGGTGATGGAGGCCTCGGCGCGGTACACGTCCAGCCGGTTCAGGCCGTGGGGAACAGGGCCCACAAGCCGCCCGTCGACATACAGGTCCAGCTGTTGTATGGCCTTGTTGGGGTCCCAAAGCCAACCGGCAATGGGCAGCGTGCCATCCGCGAAGGCGTCGTAATGCTCGCCGAAGGAGGTGAGCTTTTCCTTGCGGATGTTCTTTGACGGCGCCGGGATGGCATCAAAGGATGCGTACGACAGCACTGTCTGGGCGTTGAACTGTTCGATGGTCTGGTATCTCGAGCGCAGCCATTGGCGGAAGCCCGCCACCGAGGCGGGGCTGTAGTCCGTGACCTGGATGTCCTGGTACGCACCCATGCCGTTCTCGAAATCGGGGAACATGTGGTGCAGTTCGCCCGCCAGGGTGTAGGCCACGATGCGGTTCTGTATTGCTTTGGGCAGTTTTTTGATGCGCTGCGCCACGTAGTTCAGGGCATCACGCCGGTATTTGTTGACGGGGATGGCAGCATCCGTCGACAAGGTGTAGGGCATGATCCGGTAGCCGAAATAGTTCAGCTCCAGCGGTTTGCCATCGCGCAACTGCATGAGGTTGCGCGGATCGCGCCGCAGTTCTTCGGTGATGGGGCCGATGGAGTCGAAGTGGTCGGCCGAAAAGTAGATGACCACTGGGCGCTGCACCTTGCTGATGACGCCCAGAAATTCATCCACCCGGGCTGGGTCAATGGTCCATCCCTGGGGCGTGGAGCGGTACAGCCCCAGCAGTTGGAGTGTGGCGGTGTAGCCCACCTGCACCGCACCCCGGGCGCCTCCGGGCTCCAGCTTGTCCAGCAGCCGTGACACGGCGGGGGCTCCGTCGAGCTTGCGTTGCCGGCAGTAGGCGTAGGCCTCGTCGATGGAACGTATCTGCGGCTGCGCGACCGCTTCGTCGCAAAGAAGCATGCCCTCGACGGTCGGTGCAATGATGAAGGGCGGGCGCGAGCCTTGCGCACTCGCGTTGAGGGCCATGGCGGCCAGCAGCGCCAGACTGGCACATCTCACGTTCTTGACCAGGAAGGGGGGCATGGATGACGCGTGGGGCAGGGATGGAGGGAAGGAATGGTGCAGCCCGTCGTCGCACGATGGACGCGGGTGCGCAGGAGCCTCAGCGGGGAGCCGTGGGGACGTCTTCGAGCGACAGGCTCAGCGGCTCGGCCGGCAAGTTGCTCACGTCGTAGTGCAAAAAAGCAATCAGGCACTGTATGCCGATGAAGATGGGCAGTGCGGCAAGCATGACGGTGCCGCTGGTTGCCGGATGGCTGGTGCTGGCGCTGGCAACCCAATGCCATGCACCGAAGGCCGAACCCGCGAGCACAAGCAGCGTTCCAAAAATGCTGTACAGGGTGCCGACGTTGAAGTCCCGCACCAGGTAGTTGTAAACATACCGCCGCCACAGCCGCGACGCATGTTTGCGCAAGAATTCGGGGAGAACCTTGCCCACCCGCAGGTGCGACTGTTCGTCGGCATACACCGCGTCCATGGGCACGTCCTTGACGACGGCACGCACCGTGTTCAGGCGAAACAGCATGTCGGTCTCGAAGAAGTAGCGCTGCTCCAGCTTGTCCAGCGGCAGCTCCGACAACACACAGGTGCGCGCGGCGGTGTATCCGTTGGTTGGGTCCATGATGTTCCAGTACCCGCAACTGAGCTTGGTCAGAAAGGACAGCACCGCATTGCCGAACAGCCGCACCGGCGGCATGCCTTGTACCGATTCCGGCCGGAAGAAACGGTTGCCCTTGGTGTAGTCGGCCTCTCCCCGCAGCAGCGGGCGCACGAAATGCGGCAGCAGCGCAGGGTTCATCTGGCCATCGCCGTCGATCTTCACCACGATGTCCATGCCATCGGCAATGGCCGCCTTGTAGGCGGTGACGATGGCTCCACCCACACCGCGGTTCTGCGGGTTGTAGAGCACTCGCACCCGTGGGTCGGTGTTGTGCTCTGCGATAAAGCGGCCGCTGCCGTCGGGGCAGGCGTCGTCCACGGCGTAGATGGCCTCCACCTCCGGACCGATGGCGTTGATCACACCCAGTACGTGCTGGGTGACTTTGTAGCAGGGGATGGCGACAGCGATGCGCATGGCAGTCATCTCAATGGGTCGATGCAAGCGCTACGCCGGCCATGATCAGAGCCCCGCCAGCGAGTGTGCGCCAGTGCAGTGGCTCTCCCAGAAACAACCAAGCCAGCGTGGGCACGATGAGGAACGCCAGGCCCATGAAGGGGTAGGCCAGGTGCAGGGGGGCATGGCGGAGAATCCAGATCCAGCCAAGGGTGGTGAGTCCGTACAGCGCGAGCGAACCGATCAGCCAGCCGTTCAGCACCCAGTCCATCACCTCGGGTTGCGCAGGCAGGGCAGAAGCTGCCTTTTTGAACATGAGCTGACCGATGGAAATGCAGACCACGCACAACAGGGTGGACAGGCTCAGCAAGAGACTCATGTTTTGATTCATCGGTGATTGCCCATGGGGCTGATGTTGTTGGCTGCATCCCAGGGGTGTCGGCTTTCCAGGAGTCGGGTTTGACGCCATTCGACCGCTGTTCCGATAGGGCAATGCAATACGATCCTCAGGCTGCCCGCAATACGCGGACGCAACTCGTTGTTGGCATGGTGCACCAAGCGGTGAAAGAGTCCGTCCGTTTGAAGCGGCATCAGTAGCGGTCGCTTGTAGCGAGGTTGCAGGATGCTCCCATCCGCAGTCTGGTAGGAAGCCTCGGCTGTTTTGCACCGTTTGTCATCCTCGCGATTCACTGCAACTTCTGTTTCCCATAGGGCGTTGAATGGCTGGACGGTGGTGATCTTTTCAAGATCGCCTGGATCCAATCGAACCTGCAGCACTGCAGGGGACTCCGTGGTCACCCATTTCCGGAGACCCTCGACTGCCATGCCATAGGTCTGGATGTGGTCGCCCGACGTGATGCTCAAACGCGCCACAGTTTTGCCCATCTGATGGGGGTTCACTATCGTGCTCTCCCGCCTGGATGTCAGGTTGTATGTGGTGATAGCGGTGATTGCAATGACCGTTGTAGCTGCCAAGACGGGCAGGAGGGACCTGCCGGGACGTGCGAGGATTGAAATGCTCCAGCAGCCCTTTTTGAGGGTGCCTGAGAGTTGGATCGGGGCGGTAAGGTAAGCCCCGCTGAAAGCCGCCAGCGGGATGAGCCAAGGGTCCAGCAGGGCGGAACTGTAGCGGCTGTTGTAAAGGATGGGGATCAACTGAACCAGCATCAGAACAAATCCCATGAGCAGGAACGCCGCAAATGCCAAGCGTGCCGGCCCCACTCCGCCGGGGCGGGGTGAGGTGTCGCCCGAGGACCGGGGCTGCGGGCGGAACCAGCAATAGACGATGCAAACGGTGCAGGTGGCGACCGTGAGCAGTTCAAAAAGGCGCAATTTGCGCAGGCCACCGCCAAAGGCATCCAGCTGTGCCGGATGGTGCGCAAGCCACCACCAGAGTTTGCGGGCAAAAAAGGCAGTGGCTTCCGGAAGAGACATGGATTGGATTTGCCACAGTGCGGCGGCGCGGGCGGCTCTGTCCGCGGCGAGGCTGAGGTGATCGCCATTCCCGGTTTTGATGGTTGCGAGGGCATTGACGTCATAGTCAAAGCCAAGGAAGGGCGGCTCCGCACCTTGGAACAAGGGATGGGTTCCCAGATAAAGCCCCGTGCCCGATCCTGTTCCAAGACCCCAGAGCCCAAATAACACGCCATTTTTCAGAACCAGTGCAAGGGGGAGCAACAGTCCAATTGCAAGACTCCACGAAATGCACCTGACCACTCTCTGGTGCTCTGGGGTTCCCGCCCCGGAAGGCATAAATTTCCGATAGACCACCCACGCCAGGCACAGCAATAGACCCGCAGGGGCGACCAATTGCAAGACTGGCCGAGACAGCAACGTTACGGTCAGCATGATGGCACCCTGCATTGCCACACCGGTGGTTGTTCTGCCGCGGACCACTATCTGGGCCATGGCGTGCATCCAGCCAAACAGCCCGAACAGAAAGATAGGCTCGGTCAATTCTGTGGCGAAGTAACGTGGCAATTCTGGATGGAAACCCCACAACAGCACGGCGACGACCCCGGCTCGGTAGCCGCCCAGCCAGTGGGCAATCTGCCAGAGGAAAAAGACACAGCCCACCCATAGCCCCCCATTGGCTAGACGAATCCAGTCCGTGTCAACGCCCCAAAGGGCAGGCCAGAGATAAGCCAAAGGAACAACCCGAAAGCTGTCGGTTGTCAACAAGAAAGCCCAACCCTGCTCCAGAAACGCATGGGCAGCGGGAAGATAAACCTGCTGCGCGTCGACGTGGATGCCTTGGTCGAATCTTTTCGACAGCACCTTCAATCCAGCCCAACAGGCCAGCAGGGGCCATAGCCACTGGAGACCTGGCACCTTTGCAGTCAGTGTGGGGGGATGAACGGCAGGGTGACTAATAGGGTGCATGCGGTGAGAAGATGATCGGTGATGGTGGGGTGGGGCGTCTGTGTCAAAGTGAAAAACCGAGGACCGGCAAGTCGATCCCCGGTGCTGGTGGACGCAAGGCGCAGGGCCTACGATCACACCCCTTGCAAGGCCAACCCCGCATGCTCCCGCAGCGGGTGGAAATGGATCTTCGGAAACCGCTCCTGCGCCAGCCGCACGTCGTAGGGTGAGGTGCACAGGTAAGCCAGCGTATCGGCCGCGTCGTGCGCCAGTCGCAGCGGGTACGCATCC
>DATLGV010000166.1:0-2361 GCA_035540275.1 Acidovorax sp.
GGCCACGATTGTGCATCCCCCGTACGATGGCACTTTGCGCTAGGGCCTGTGTACGGGGTTTTGGTAGTGGTCGAATTTATGTTCGTTTATATTCCCGATTCCGATGAAACCCAAAGACGACGAAAAACAGCGCGCCATTGCACAGGCCACCTTTGAACTGGTGGCCCAGCGGGGCCTGAGCGGCCTGACCCTGGCCGACATTGCCCGGGCAGCGGGCGTGGCCACAAGCACCTTGTACGTCTACTACCCGTCCAAGGACGAGCTCATCAGCCAGCTGTACCAGGACGCCAAGACCGTCACGGCCGCGCGCATCATGGACGGCATAGAACCTGGCATGCCCTACCGCGCACGGGTGCGCCGCGCCTGGGGCAACCTGCTGCGGCACCGGCTGGACCAGTACGCCGAAGTGGTGTTCCAGGAGCAGTACTACAACTCGCCCTGGTTCACCCAGGGCAACCGCGAATTTTCGACCCGGCTGATGGCAGGCTTTTTTGCACTGATGGAAGAAGGCCAGCAGCAGGAGATCCTCAAAGCCGTGCCCATTCCGCTGCTCACGGCCAGTCTGGTGGGCTCGGTGCGGGAGACCGGCAACCTGATCCGCACCCAGGTGCTGCCCGATGACGAGGCCGTGCACCAGATGGCGTTTGGCCTGTGCTGGGACGCCATCAAGGCGTAAATCGGGCTGCTGCAAAAATCCAGGTTTTGCGGTTTAATCGAATAGTTATTCTCTTAAAACAACAAAGCGGCCCAAGCTCTGTCCACGCCGCCCCTGCTTGCGCTGTGCTTTTGAGCGCTGACCTTCATCCCAAGGAGTCCCACGATGCCCACCCTCAATATCAACGGCAAAGACACGGCCGTGGATGCCGACAAATCCACCCCCATCCTCTGGGCCCTGCGCGACACGCTGGGCATGACCGGCACCAAGTTTGGCTGCGGCCAGGCGCTGTGCGGTGCGTGCACCGTGCACCTGAACGGCGCGCCGGTGCGGTCCTGCATCACGCCCATCTCGGCAGCAGCGGGTCAGAAGATCACCACCATTGAAGCCATTGCCGCCGATGACAAGGTGGGCAAGGCCGTGCACGCTGCCTGGGTGAAGCACGACGTGGCCCAGTGCGGCTACTGCCAGAGCGGCCAGATCATGAGCGCCACCGCGCTGCTCAAGGGCAAGAAAAAGCCCACCGACGCCGACATCGACGCTGCCATGGCGGGCAACGTGTGCCGCTGCGGCACCTACGTGCGCATCCGCGCCGCCATCCACGACGCTGCCAAGACCCTGGCCTGATTGAAGGAGACCACCATGCACTTCGAACCCCATGCCCTGCAGGGCCAGGCACAGCATTTCATGCAAAAACACCTCCAGGCGCTCGTGGATAAAGCGCAAGGCGCTATCACTTCGGGAGCAATCGACGCGTCGGATGGCGTGGCGCGCCGCACCTTCCTCAAGGTGTCTGCGGCCTCGGGCTTTGCGCTGGGCGCGTTTCCGCTGGTGTCCGCTGCACAGGGCACGGCGGCTGCGGCGCCCGCAGGCCTCAAGCCGTACGAACAGCCCTCGGCCTTCGTGCGCATTGATGCCGATGGCACCGTCACCGTCACCATCAACCGGCTGGACTTTGGCCAGGGCGTGCAAACCGGCCTGCCCATGATCCTTGCCGAGGAACTGGATGCCGACTGGAGCAAGGTGCGCAGCGTGCACGGCGACGCCAACCCGGCCTATGCCGACCCTGCGTTTGGCATGCACCTCACGGGCGGCTCCAACTCCATCAAGAACTCGTACACCCAGTACCGCGAGCTGGGCGCGCGCACCCGGGCCATGCTGGTCGGGGCGGCTGCCGCGCAATGGGGTGTGGACGCGTCGGCCCTGCGCACCAGCAACGGCTTCGTCGTCGGCCCCGGCGGCAAGAAGCTGGGCTACGGCCAGTTGGCCGAAGCTGCCATGAAGCAGCCCGTGCCGGAAAAGGTCGCGCTCAAGGACCCCAAGCAGTTCCGCCTGATCGGCAAACCCACCGGGCGCCTGGATGCCAAGGCCAAGTCGAGCGGCCAGCAGGACTACGGTATTGACGTTCGCCTGCCCGGCATGCTGACGGCCGTGGTGGCCCGACCGCCCGTGTTTGGCGCCAAGGTGAAGTCGCTGGACGACAGCGCCGCCAAGGCCATCAAGGGCGTAAAGGCCGTGCTGCGCGTGCCCACCGACCGGGGCGGCGAGGGCGTGGCCATCGTGGCCGACGGCTACTGGCCTGCCAAGCAGGGGCGCGACGCCCTCAAGGTGGAGTGGGACACCAGCGCGGTGACCAAGCCCGACACCACCGCGCTGCTGGCGCAGTACCGCGAACTGGCTGCCAAGCCGGGCAACGTGGCCATGCA
>DATLGV010000167.1:0-3319 GCA_035540275.1 Acidovorax sp.
GCGCAATGGTGCGCAGCAAGGCGGTCGGGTCGGCGATGCCGCGGCCGGCGATGTCCATGGCGCTGCCGTGTCCCACGCTCGACAGCAGTGCGTCCGCGCCTATGCTCAAGGCGCTGGCCGCGTTGGGCGCCAGCAGCTTGACGGGGATGTGGCCCTGGTCGTGCAGCATGGCGACGTACAGGTCGTGCCGGCGCTGCGCCAGCAGCATGTCGGCACCCTGCGGGCCGTCGATGCGGTAACCCTCCGTGCGCAACTGCGCCACCGCCGGCACCACGGTTTGTGCATCTTCGGGGCCGAACAGGGTGCCTTCCGAGGCGTGCGGGTTGATGCCGAACACGCCGATGGAGGGGTTTTGCACGCCGAGCAGTGCGCAGGTGCGTGCCCCGGCGCGCACTGCGCGCTGAATCAGGTCCGGCGTCAGCCGGTCCAGCGCCGTGCGCACGCTCTCATGCAGCGTGGCATGCACGATGCGCAGGCCGCCACCCACCAGCAGCAGGAACACTTCATCTTCGGGCAACCCGCACACGCGAGCAACCAGGGATGGGTAGCCGCTGAAAGGGATGCCTGCCTGATGGATGGCGGTTTCGTGGTGCGGGCAGGCGATGACGGCGGCGAATTTGCCAGCGCGGCAGGCGTTGATGGCTGCGGTCGCCGACGCGACAGCCGAGGCGCCCGCAGCGGGGTCGATGCGACCTGGCTGGGCTGCGCTGTCCGGCAGCGCGCCGGCTTCGACGTGGTCCAGTTGCTGCAGCAGCGCCAACAGGCCGGACGCGGCAGCCGCCCGCTGCAGGACGGAGCCGGGCCCGAAGACCGTGATTCGCTTGCGGTCTTCCTCGCTGAGCGCGTGGAGCGCCTTGAGCGCGATCTCCGGGCCAATCCCGTTGGGATCGCCCAGCGCCAGCGCCAGGCGTTGTACGGAAGGCCTCACAGCGGCAGGGCCATCAGGGTGTCGGTGACCGTGCTGTCGCAGATGGCGACGCGCTCGGCGAGCAGCAGTTTTCCGTCCTGCTGCACAAACCGGTCGCGGTAAACGCCGGTCGCAAACACCTCGGTCTGGCCCGTGGCCATGATGCGGACAACGATGAACGGCGTTTGTGCCTGCGCGGCGTCGGCGCCTGCAGATTCCAGCAGCGGAATGCCCAGCAAGTGGCGATAGCGCTGGCGCTCGTAGATGTTGGCCTCGCGCAAAGCGGCGATGCGGTCTTCCAGCATGGCACGCGAGTCCGCGTAAATGATGCCTGCGGCCAGGCCCTCCTGTTCGTTCTCGACGTGGGTGACCCGGTAGTGGCAGTCCTGGGTGAAAAAGCCAGGCCATTGCTCCAGCGCATCGCTGTCGATGGCGTGGGCGTAGGCGGCGTTGAAGGCGCATAACGCCAGCAGATCGATCATGGGGTAGTTCTCTCGTCTTGCGGCGCCTCAGGCGCCCATGTGGTGGCGATACGCTTTCCAGAAACCGCGTACCGACGTTTCGGTGGCGCGGCCATCGCTGGAGGCGGCAGCATCGCCGCCCATCTCAAGCACGGCTTGCAGGTCGCTCGCACCGGCGATGCCGCGTTGCACAAAGCCGCCCACGGCGCCATCTTCCATCGAGATGAAGCCGGCCGGACCCACCAGGTTGGACTGCTTCAGGCGCACCTTGCGCTGCGCCGGCGTGTCGTCGGTGTAACCGAAGTAGGTCCAGTTCAGCTCGGTACGGTCCACGCCCTTGGGCAGAATCTGGCGCACGGCCAGGCAGTTCTGGATCTGCTGCAGCACGAAGCCGGGGAATACCGACAGAATTTGCAGCGTCACGCCGTCGTCGTACTCGGTGAAGCCGGCCAGCAGGCTGGGGTCTTTCAGGCTGTAGCGGTCGTTGTCCGAACGCAGGGCCTGCTCCTTGTAGGAGGCGTCTTTTTCTGCGCTGGGGTCGATCATCGAGAAGCTCACGTGGTGACCGCCGCTTTCGTCGACGATCACGCCGCCCTTTTGCGACAGGCGGTTGAGTTCGAAAGTGGTGAAGAACATGTGCAGCAGGCTCGCGTGGTAGCTGTCCTTGACGTTCTCCATGTAAAGCTTCCAGTTGTTCGGCAGGGCCTGGGTGAAGCGCCCAATCACCTGCACCGGCTTGTGCATGACACGTTCGATGCGCTGGCAGATCTCGTCGCCCAGGTAGTCCTCGATGCCGGGTACGTCTTCCGAGAAGCTGCCGAACACCAGGCCGCAGAACACGGCGATGCGCAGCTTGCGCGGGCCGTGCGCTTCCTTGCAGAAGTCGGGCGGCATGCCGCCCTGGCCCTTGACGCCCTTTTCGAAGGCCACGCCCGTCAGGTCACCCTGGCGGTTGTAGCTCCAGGCGTGGTAGACGCACTGGAAGTTCTCGGCCTTCCCGGACTTTTCGAGTGCGATCAGCGCACCGCGGTGGGCGCAGCGGTTCTCGAAGGCATAGATCTCGCCGTCAGCATCGCGCACGACCACCACCGGTGTTTCTCCGGCGAAGGTGGTGCGGTAGCTGCCGGCCTCAGCCAGTTCGGCGTCCAGGCACAGATAGTTCCAGACGGCGCCGCTGAAGATGCGTTCCTGCTCCTGCGCTGGAAGTTCCGTGTTGCTGTAGAGAGAATAGGGGATTCGGGTAAGGCCGGGGCCTTGCCAGTGGATGATTTGTTCTTGCATGTCTGTCTTACTCCAGTGTCACGTTGGCGCTCTTGATGACTTTGTTCCACTTGTCGGATTCGGCCTTGATGAAGCGGCCGGTCTGTTCTGGCGTCCAGCCGCGCGGCGCGGCGCCCTGGTCGGCAAATTTCTGCTTCACGTCGGGCATGGTCAGCGCGTCGGCGATCGACTTCTGAATTGCTGCTGCCGTTGCGGCCGGCGTATTGGGTGGGGCCACGACGGTGAAGAAGGTCACGGCGTTCATGGCCGGCAGCCTGGATTCGGCGAAGGTCGGAACCTCCGGCAGGGCTTTGGAGCGCTGTTCGTCGGCCACGGCCAGAATGCGCAGTTTTCCGGTCTGGTGAAATTGCAGGGAAGAGCTCAGGTTGTCGAAAAAGATGTCAACCTGTCCGCCGATCAGGTCCACCAGCGCAGGGGCAGTGCCTTTGTAGGGGATGTGCGTCATCTCGGTGCCGGTCAGCTGCATGAACATGCTGGCCGTGAGGTGCGAGGTGGAGCCGTTGCCCTGCGAGGCATAGCTGACCTTGCCGGGATTGGCCTTGACGTAGGCGATGAATTCCGCCAGGTTCTTCACCGGCAGCTTGGTACTGATCGAGAGCACGTTGGGTATCGTGGCGATCACCGTGATCGGCGTCCAGCGCGTCGGGTCGAACGCCAGCTTGTTGTACAG
>DATLGV010000168.1:0-4088 GCA_035540275.1 Acidovorax sp.
TCGTAGGGGGGCGGCAAGCCCTTGTCCCCACTGCGGCATTGCCGCCACACTGCGCACAAAGGGCTGGAGCGTTGTGCGCAGCTTGCGCTACATTGGGTGCGGGTCGGCCTTTCTGCCGGCCACGTCGCTCGGACGGTTCCGGGCGCTTACGTGAAAGTCACACCGCATGTCTGCATCGCAGGGCAAGCGCCGTTTTGCGCGCATCGATCGCCTCCCTCCCTACGTCTTCAACATCACGGCCGAGCTCAAGTTGGCCGCCCGCCGCCGGGGCGAAGACATCATCGACATGAGCATGGGCAACCCTGACGGGGCCACACCACCGCACATCGTTGCCAAGCTCACCGAAGTGGCCCAGCGGCCCGACACCCACGGCTACAGCGCCAGCAAGGGCATCCCGCGCCTGCGCCGCGCCATCAGCCACTGGTACAAGGACCGCTACGCGGTGGACATCAACCCCGACACCGAGGCCATCGTCACCATCGGCTCCAAGGAAGGCCTGGCCCACCTGATGCTGGCCACGCTGGACCGGGGCGACACGGTGCTGGTGCCCGACCCCAGCTACCCCATCCACATCTACGGCGCGGTGATTGCCGGGGCCGACATCCGCAGCGTGCCCGTGGCGCCCGATGTGGACTTTTTTGCCGAGCTGGAAAAGGCCATCCGAGGCAGCTACCCCAAGCCCAAGATGATGATCTTCGGCTTCCCCAGCAACCCCACGGCGCAGTGCGTGGACCTCTCGTTCTTCGAGCGCGTGATCGCCCTGGCCAAGAAGCACGACATTCTGGTGGTGCACGACCTGGCCTACGCCGACATCGTGTACGACGGCTACCGTGCCCCCAGCATCATGGAAGTGCCCGGCGCCAAGGACGTGGCGGTGGAGTTCTTCACCCTGAGCAAGAGCTACAACATGGCCGGCTGGCGCGTGGGCTTCATGGTGGGCAACCCCGACCTGGTGGCCGCGCTGGCCCGCATCAAGAGCTATCACGACTACGGCACCTTCACCCCCCTGCAGGTGGCTGCGATTGCCGCGCTGGAGGGCGACCAGCAGTGCGTGAAAGACATCGCCGCCCAGTACCAGCGCCGCCGGGACGTGCTCTACAAGGGCCTCACCGAAGCGGGTTGGGCGGTGGACTGCCCCAAGGCCAGCATGTACATCTGGGCCCGCATCCCCGAGCCCTACCGCGGGCTGGGCTCGCTGGAGTTTGCGCGGCAGCTGCTGGACAAGGCCAAGGTGTGCGTGTCGCCGGGCATCGGCTTTGGCGACCAGGGGGACGAGTACGTGCGCTTTGCCCTGATCGAGAACGAGGCGCGGATTCGGCAGGCGGTGCGGGGCATTCGCGCGATGTTCAAGGCGGATGGATTGCTGAAAATGCCGACCGCAGCTTCGGGATCCGTCGCCTGAACCCCAGCGCGGGCGGCAGGTCTGCTGACGCCCGATACCACCCGTTTCCACCGGCGGGCGCAGCGGACGCTAGACTTGCAACCATGCTGATGGATTACAACCCCGACGACCTCGATGTCACCATTTCAGAGTTGCTGGTGGCTACCAGCGACACTGCCGACCCGGACCTGCCGGCGGCTGTGCCGCAGGTGCTGAAGCTGCTGCGCACGCACCTCAACATGGACGTGGCCTTCGTGTCCCAGATCACCGAGGGGCGCAGGACCATCAAGGCCGCGGACAGCACCGCAGACTTCTCCGCGGTTCAGCCGGGCATGTCGGACCCAGCGGAAGAAAGCTGGTGCCAATGGGTGATCGAGGGGCGCCTGCCCGAGGTGATCAAGGACGCCAAACCCCTGGTGGCCTCGGGCCAGGCACCCAACCCGGGCTTTCCCATCGGCACGCACCTCAGCATGCCGGTGCGGCTTCCGGGTGGCGAGGTGTACGGCACCTTGTGCTGCTTCAGCCGGGACGTGCAGGCCGACGTGGACATCGGTCGCCTGCGGTACACGGCCGACCTGCTGGCCTCCCGGCTCACACTGGATCCCGGGCAGCGCTGACCCTCGCCCAGGGCGGCGTTGACCACGCCCTCACATCGCCCAGATCCGCGGTGCTTGCCCTTCCAGCGACCACATCGTCTGGCGCCAGGCCACCCGCACGGCCTTGAGCAGCTGCATCGCAGGTTCCACCTGCGGCGCCAGCACGCGCAGCACCACCATGCGGTCGTTGGGGCTGGTGGCGCCTGCGGTGGCTTTCACTTGAGGGTGCTGGTCCATCACCGCACGGGCGGCGTCCAGCGCCGCATCGCGGCGGGTGCGGTCCAGTGGCGTGCCTGCGGCAAAGAACATGCTGGCCATGCAGCGGTGGCCTGCCAGGCCGAGCGGGCTGCTCAGCAGGCAGTCATCGGCGGCATCGACCCCGCCGCGCTCCAGCCACAGGCCGGGCACTTCCAGGTGCTGGGTGAAGCGGCCTTGTTCGAACGGCTGGCCCGCATGCGGCAGGCCCAGCGCGGTCACGTCCCAGGCCATGCATTCGGCGCCGGGGGCGAGGTTCAGCGTGAGGTGGTTTTCGGCCTGGCAGGCGCTGTAGCACAGGGCCTCCAGCGGCAGCCATTCCAGGCGTGCGCCTCCGGCCAGGGTGAGATGGCTGCGCTGCGAGGCCAGCGGGCCGCTGGAGCGGTAGAAGCGCGTGGCGCCGGGGGTGGTGACCAGGCCGTGGGCGCCGGGGCCCACGGTGGCGGTGATGTCCAGCGTGTCGCCGCCCACCAGGCCGCCGGGCGGGTGCACCAGCACGTTGTGGCAGATGGCGTCGCCCTCGGGGTACAGGCTTTGCAGGATGCGCAGCGGGCCGTTGTGCTCGTAGCGGGCGACGGTGCGGGCGTTGTGTTCTGCCGTGTAGTCGAGCTGAAGGCGGGCGTGCCAGGGCATGTGGTGATGGGTTGCTACTAAATGAGTAGCTGATTATGCCCTGCAGGCAAGCGGTAGAGGCCTGCGGGTGGGTGCACGCCACCCGTTTTCTCTACGCTGTTTGGCGTACGGGTGTCTGCACGGGCGCCTCCACGGGGGCTGTCGGTTCGGCTGTGTACCAGCTGCGCAGCTTGCCGGGGTTGAGCAGGCCTTGCGGGTCAAAGCGGCGCTTCATGCCCACCACGGCCGGGTCCAGGTGGTTCTGTTTGCCGTCTTCCACGATGTACACGTGCGGGTTGTTGATCTGCACGCCATGGTCGCGGTAGATCTGCATGATCTGGTTCAGGCGCTCCTCGGTGGTGTAGCGGATGATCTGCAGCCCGCTGCAGTTGAAGGCACCTTCCTTGGTGCGCAAGAACTCCAGATGCATCATCACCTCGCCCTTCAGGGCGGCCTCCAGCGCCTTCACCTGCTTGAGGCGGTGCATGGGGTGGAAGCCGCTCTGGATGTAGGTCAGGCCCTTGTCCACCTTGAGGGCGTGCAGGGTGGTGTGGTTCCAGGTGTATTCGAGCAGCGTCTTGTGGCTGCTGGCCACTTCGTCGGCCGTCTTGCGGTAGGTGACCTGGCCGCCGTGCTGGGCCACCATGTCGCGCATGCCCGCCTCGGAATGCGGGGCCACCAGCAGCAGCACCGCGTGCTGGTTGGCGGGCAGGTGCTCGGCCAGGCTGGTGAAGTACTGCGGGATGGGGGCGGCCACAAAACACACCTCTTTTTTCTCCAGCCCGGGCGCGCTGCCAAAGCGGTCGGCAAAGTCCAGCGCGGCGTCAAACTGCTCGAAGGTGGCGATGCATTCGGTCCACTCGACGGCAGGGGTCAGGGCCACTTCCAGCTCCAGCACGATGCCGTTGGTGCCGTAGGTGTGGTGCAGCAGCATGGCCTCGGGGCCGCGCAGTTCGATGACTTGGGGCTCGGGCTCTACCGTCATGGCGCGCACGGCCAGCACGTTGCCGGGCGCAGCCAGCGGGCCGTGGTTGATAGAGCCCGCACCGCCAAAGCCGCCGCCAAACAGCCCACCCAGCGTGGCGCTGCGGTAGGTGCTGGGCAGCCAGCGCAGTTCTTGCCCGTGGGGCTTGGCCTGCGCATCAAAGTCTGCCAGCCGGATACCTGACTGCGCGCGGCCCACGCCGCCGCGCACCCAGCCAAAGGCGTTGTAGCCCGACAGGTCCAGGATCACGCCGCCGTGC
>DATLGV010000169.1:0-10517 GCA_035540275.1 Acidovorax sp.
GCGCGGACCTGATCGACGTGTCCTCCGGCCAGACCACACGCGAATCGCGCCCGGTCTATGGCCGCATGTACCAGACGCCGTTCGCCGACCGCATCCGCAACGAGGTGGGCATTGCCACCATGGCCGTGGGCGCGATCACCGAGGCGGACCACGCCAACAGCATCATCGCAGCCGGCCGCGCCGACCTGTGCGCCATCGCCCGCCCCCACCTGGCCGACCCGGCCTGGACGCTGCACGCGGCCGCACAGCTGAGCCCCCAGGCCGCGGCGCACACCGACTGGCCGGTGCAGTACGCCAGCGGTCGCGACCAGATGCTGCGCGAGATAGCCAAGCAAAAGCAGATGGCCGCGCTGGCCGCCCCGGCGCAGGCCCCCAGCAAACCCGCAGCCATCGAGTGAAGCACCATGGACCTCGAAGCCCGCCTGCACGGCGCCGCCCCCAGCGAACACCCCGAGGCCTTGCGCCTGTGGCTGCGACTGCTGACCTGCACGCAGCTCATCGAAAAGCAGGTGCGCAGCCACCTGCGCGCGCAGTTCGACACCACCTTGCCGCGCTTTGACCTGATGGCGCAGCTGGAGCGCGCGCCGGACGGCATGAAGATGAAAGAGCTCTCGCGCCGCATGATGGTGACCAGCGGCAACATCACCGGCATCACCGACCAGCTGGTGGCCGAGGGGCTGGTCGAGCGCATGGACGTGGAGGGCGACCGCCGCGCCTACCTGGTGCGCCTCACTCCACAAGGCCGTGAGCAGTTCAACACCATGGCGCGCCAGCACGAGCAGTGGATCGTCGAGGCCTTCGCCACGCTGGGCGAGCGCGACATCGCCACCTTGTACCGCCTGCTGGGCAAGGTGAAGGAACACACACAGAACAACTCTTTGGAGACAGCCGAATGAAACACTTCATCGGGGCGAGCAACCCCATGCGCGAGCAGTTCAACCCACAGGCCCACTACGTGGCCGAGCACTTCAGCTGGAGCTTCGAGGGCGGCGTGGGCACCGTCACGCTCAACCGGCCAGACCGCAAGAACCCGCTCACCTTCCAGAGCTATGCCGAGCTGCGCGACTTCTTCTACGCGCTGCGGTTCGCCACCGACGTGAAGGCCATCGTGGTCACCGGTGCGGGCGGCAACTTCTGCTCGGGCGGCGACGTGCACGAGATCATCGGCCCGCTGACCACCATGACCATGCCCGAACTGCTGGAGTTCACGCGCATGACAGGTGACCTGGTGAAAGCCATGCGCGCCTGCCCGCAGCCCGTGCTGGGCGCCATCGACGGCATCTGCGCCGGTGCGGGCGCCATGATGGCGCTGGCCTGCGACATGCGCTACGGCACCGAGGCGACCAAGACCGCGTTCCTGTTCACCCGCGTGGGCCTGGCAGGCGCCGACATGGGTGCCTGCGCGCTGCTGCCCCGCATGATCGGCCAGGGCCGCGCCAGCGAGCTGCTGTTCACCGGCCGCGCCATGACCGCGCACGAAGGCCTGGCCTGGGGCTTCTTCAACGACCTGTACGAAAGCGCCGACCTGCTGGCCAACGTGCAGGCCACGGCGCGTGCGCTGGCCGATGGCCCCACGTTTGCCCACGGCATGACCAAGACCATGCTGAGCCAGGAATGGAGCATGACCATCGAGCAGGCCATCGAGGCCGAGGCGCAGGCCCAGGCGATCTGCATGCAGACCGAAGACTTCCGGCGCGCCTACGAGGCGTTTGCCGCCAAGCAAAAGCCTGTCTTCCAAGGAGATTGAGCGCATGCACGCCGCCCCGCCCCCCGCCCCTTGCCCGCCGTCCACGGCGCACCTGTCCCTGCCCTTTTTCGACGACGCCCACCGCGCGCTGGCCGAGGGCCTGGTGCCCTGGGCAGCCGCGCAGGAGGTCGATGAAACCGACGACCGCGCCGCGTGCCGCGACTGGGTGAAGCGCCTGGGCGCGGGCGGCTGGCTGCGCTACTGCGTGCCGGCCGCGCACGGCGGCGCGCTGCCGGCGCTGGACTCGCGCGCGCTGGTGCTGCTGCGCGAGACGCTGGCCTACCACTCGCCGCTGGCGGACTTTGCATTTGCGATGCAAGGGCTGGGCAGCGGTGCGATCACGCTGGCGGGCAGCCCGGCGCAGCAGGCGCACTACCTGCAGGGCGTGGCACGCGGCGAGCTGATCGCGGCGTTTGCGCTGAGCGAGCCCGAGGCGGGGTCGGACGTAGGCGCTATGCAAACCATAGCTATCAGCGCAGATTCCACTATCGCTACAGGCACTTTTTGCTTGAATGGCACCAAAACCTGGATCAGCAACGGCGGCATTGCCGACTTCTATTGCGTGTTCGCCAAGACCAACCCCAGCGGCGGCACGCGCGGCATCAGCGTCTTCATCGTCGATGCGAACACGCCAGGGCTGGACGCCTCGCGCCATATCCATGTGATGGCTCCGCACCCGCTGGCCACGCTGCAGTTCACCGACTGCAACGTGCCTGCCACAACGCTGCTGGGCGAAGAAAACGGCGGCTTCAAGCTGGCCATGCGCACGCTGGACATCTTCCGTGCATCGGTCGCCGCCGCCGCCCTGGGCATGGCGCGCCGCGCGCTGGCCGAGGCCGTGCACCACGCGCGCCAGCGCCGCATGTTCGGCCAGACGCTCGCCGACTTCCAGCTCACGCAGGCCAAGATCGGCGAGATGGCCGCACTGGTGGACAGCGCCGCGCTGCTCACCTACCGCGCGGCCTGGCTGCGCGACACCGGCCAGGCGCGCGTCACCGCAGAAGCAGCCATGGCCAAGATGACCGCCACCGAAAACGCCCAGCGCGTCATCGACATGGCACTGCAGCTGCACGGCGGGCGCGGTGTGGAAGTGGGCAGCAAGGTCGAGTCGCTGTACCGCGACATCCGCTCGCTGCGCATCTACGAAGGTGCTACCGAGGTGCAGCAGCTCATCATCGGCAAGGCCGTTTTGCAGGAGTGATCTGATATGCGTTCTCCTTCCGCCCAACCCGACCATTTCGTGCACGACCGCCTGCCTGCACCCGAGGCCTGGCCCACGCTGCGCTACGACCTGCCCGAGCTGCAGATCGCCAACCAGGCCAACCTGGTACAGGCGCTGTTCGACCAGGCCGAACGCGCCGGCCACATCGACCGCCCCCTGCTGCGCGGCCCGCACCGCACCTACACCTACCGTGAGGCCCGCGCCGAGGCGGCCCGCATTGCCGAGGTGCTGACGCAGGACCATGGCCTGGTGCCCGGCAACCGCGTGCTGCTGCGCGGCGGCAACACGGTGGAAATGGCGCTGTCATGGCTGGGCACGGTCTACGCCGGACTGGTGGCGGTGGCCACCATGCCGCTGCTGCGCGCTGGCGAGCTGGCCAGCATCATCGAGCGCGCCCAGCCCCTGCTTGCGCTGTGCGACGGCCGCCTGCTGGCGGAGCTGCAGGCGGCGCAAACGCAGCACCCGGTGCTGGCCACCATCGTGCCCTTCCACACCGCGCCGGATGCGGCCGACCTGCTGCAGCGCGCACAGGGCAAGCCCGGCAGCACGCCGCCCTGCCCCACCTCGGCGGACGACATCGCGCTGATGGCGTTCACCTCGGGCACCACGGGCTCACCCAAGGCCGCCGTGCACACCCACCGCGATGTGCTGGCAGGCTGCGAGGCCTGGCCGCGCCATGTGCTCAAGGCCACGCCCGACGACATCGTGGCGGGCTCACCACCGCTGGCGTTCACCTTTGGGCTGGGCGGGCTGCTGGTGTTTCCGATGTGGGCCGGGGCCAGCGTGTACTTTCCGGACCAGCCCTACACCCCCGAAACCATGGTGCGGCTGATGCGCGAAGCGGGCGTCACCATCTGCTACACCGCCCCCACCTTCTACCGGCAGATGGCGCCGTTTGCCAGGCAGATCGGCCTGCCGCAGCTGCGCACCAGCGTGAGCGCGGGCGAAGGCCTGCCCGACGCCACACGCCAGCTGTGGAAGGAGGCGACCGGCCTGGACATGACGGACGGCATTGGCGCCACCGAGATGTTCCACATCTTCATCTCCTCGCCCGGCGGTGAAAGCCGGCGCGGTGCCATCGGCAAGGTGGTGCCCGGCTACACCGCCAAGGTGGTGGACGACGACGGCCACGAGCTGCCGCGCGGCACCGTGGGCAAGCTCGCAGTGATCGGCCCCACGGGCTGCAAATACCTCGACGACCCCCGCCAGGCCAAGTATGTGAAGGACGGCTGGAACTACCCCGGCGATGCGTTCACGCAAGACGCCGACGGCTACTTCTTCTACCAGGCGCGCGACGACGACATGATCATCACCGCGGGCTACAACGTGGGCGGCCCCGAGGTGGAAGACGCCTTGCTGCGCCACCCGGCGGTGGCCGAGTGCGGCGTGATCGGCGTGCCCGACGAAGAACGCGGCATGGTGGTCAAGGCCGTGTGCGTGCTCAAGCCCGGGCACATGGGCGACGCCGCCATGGTCAAGACCTTGCAGGACCACGTGAAGGCCACCATCGCCCCGTTCAAATACCCGCGCGTGGTGGAGTTTGTGACGGCGCTGCCGCGCACCGAAACCGGCAAGCTGCAGCGCTTCAAGCTGCGCCAGGGTGCTGGCGCCTCGCCATCGCCCGCCCCCACCCAAACAGCCACATGACGATGAAAAACACCCTTTTGCAGCCCGAGGGCTGGGTCACCCCCAAGGGCTACGCCAACGGCGTGGCCGCACGCGGCACCATGGTCTTTACCGGCGGACAGATCGGCTGGAACGCGCAGCAGCAGTTCGAGAGCGACGACTTCATCGCCCAGACCAGGCAGACGCTGCTGAACGTGCGGGCGGTGCTGGAGGCTGGCGGCGCAGGCCCCGAGCACCTTGTGCGCCTGACCTGGTACGTGACCGACCGCAACGAATACAACAGCCGCCTGAAGGAGCTGGGTGCGGTCTACCGCGAGGTGCTGGGCAAGAACTTTCCGGCCATGGCCTGTGTGCAGGTGGCGGGGCTCATGGAAGAGCGCGCGAAGATCGAGATTGAAGCAACCGCCGTAATCCCGGACTGAGCGCTTGCAGCCACCGCTGCAAGGCTTGCCCGTACAGAATGAACGCCAGCGCCGCTGCAATCAACGGCAGCGCGGCAAACACCCAGCCTGTGAGCAATTCGCCCCCCAGCGCCACGCCCACCAGCAAAGCCACCGCAGGGTTCACAAACGAATAGCTGCCTGCCAGCGCCGCCGATGTGTTCTGCAGCAGCCACAGGTAGGCATTGAGCGCCACCAGCGTGCCAAACACCAGCAGATACACCCAGGCCGCCCACGACTTCGCGCTGACCCCGCCCAGGGCCGAGAGCGGCTCGAACCACAACGCCACCACCAGCCCCATGGCGCCCCCTGCAAACCACTGCGCGGCCGAGGCCATGGCCGGCGCGGGCAGCGACAGCCTGCGGGACGCGTACGAGCCGATGCTCCAGCACAGCGGCGCACCAAAGGCCAGCAGCGCGCCGAGCCCCGTGACAGAAAAGTCGCCCTCCAGCGCCAGCAGCAGCGCGCCCACCACGCCCAGCCCCAGCCCGATCCAGCTGGTGAGCGGCACCCGCTCGCCGCCCCAGCGCGACCACAGCGCCAGCCACATGGGCATGGTGGTCACCACCGTGGCCATAAGGCCCGAGCCAATGCCCAGCTTTTGCGCCAAGCCCATCAGGTTCATGGCCAGGAACACCATGCAGCCCCCCACCACCGCCGAGTTGCGCCACTGCCGCGCCGTGGGCAGGGCATGGCCTTGCCACAACGCAATGAGCAGCATCACCGCGCCCGCGCACAGAAATCGGGTGGCATTCATGAGCAGCGGCGGCATGGTCTGCACCGCAACGCCAATCGCGAAATAGGTGGTGCCCCAGACGATGTAGACCAGCAGCAGCGCCAGGGCCACCGCCCAGCTGCGCTGTGATTGGGCTTGCGCGTTGAAAATTGCCGGCATATTCTTCACCTGACCGAATAATTTATGGAAACCGCGAGGTTTTCGGAATTTTTACCAAAAACTAGCGGCTATGCAAGCAAATATTCAGACAGACGACATGGACGCCAGAATTATTTCGGCACTGGGTGCGGATGGCCGACGTTCGTACGCCGACGTGGGAGCTGAAGTCGGGCTGTCCACCGCCGCCGTGCACGAACGCGTGAAGAAGCTGCTGGACAAGGGTGTGATCCGCCGGTTTTCGATCAGCGTGGACCCGGAGCGCGTGGGGCTGAACTTCACCGCGTTCGTGGCCATCCGCAACGATGGCGGCATCCACTGCCGTGACGTGGCGCCCCGCCTGCGCGCCATGCCCCAGGTCGAAGAGCTGCACAGCGTGGCGGGCGAATACGACTTTCTGGCCAAGATCCGCACCACGCACGCGCGTGCGCTGGAAGACGTGATCTACGAGATCAAGGCCATCGCGGGCGTGGCGCGCACCACCAGCACGGTGGTGCTGAACACCGAGTTCGAGGACCGCCCGCTGGACCTGGGCTGGGTGAATGGCGACAAGGGCAGCTGACGCGAGGCTGCCACCCCGACCCCGCCGCGCGGCGGTTTACGCCGCCACCGGTGCGCGGTCCGCCGCAGCGGCAACGACCGCCGGGGCCTGCACCAGGCGCTGCACCAGGGCCATGTAGTAACCCAGCGGTGGCGTGGCCAGCCCAGGCACCTTGGCGTGGTCGTCGTACCGGCGCAGGCGGATAGCCTCTTGCGCAAACGGCTGGACCGCAAACTGCATCGCCTCGTTGGGCGTGAAAGGCCCGCCCTGCAGCACCAGGCTGTGCTGCGATGCAGGCGACAGCGTGTCCCAATACCCCGGCTCCATGGTGCACAGATAGCGCTTGGCGTCCACGTGCAGGCGGATGGGCTCCAGCACCGCGTCGGGCAGCAGGCCCCGCAGGAACGGAATGGCCATGTACTGGTGCAGGTCGTCCTGCTCGGCCGTGTCGCCCCCGGGCGCCAGCAGGTGGCCCAGGTCGCGCAGCAAGGCCGCTGCAACCGTCGCGGGGGTTTCGCCCGACTTTTCGGCCCACTGCGCGCACTGCAGCGCATGCTCCAGCTGGCTGACCGCCTCGCGGCCATACTGGTTCACGCCCCGGGTGGCGAACAGGTGGGCAATGTCTTCAAGGCTCAATGCCATCGTCGTTCCTTATCAGACCAAGGCCTTGCGGATGCGGGCCGACACAAGATCGATGACGCTCACCGTGACCACGATGATGAGCATCACCGCGCAGGTCTCGGCGTACTGGAAGCCGCGGATGATTTCCCACAGCACCACGCCAATGCCGCCTGCGCCCACCATGCCCACGACCGAGGCCGAGCGCACGTTGGCCTCAAAGCGGTAGAGCGTGTACGAGATCCACAGCGGCATCACCTGCGGGATCACGCCATAGATGATTTCGTGCAGCGCACTCGCTCCGGTGGAGCGGATGCCCTCCACGGGCTGCGGGTCGATGGCCTCCACGGCTTCGGAGAACAGCTTGGCCAGCGTGCCCGAGGTGTGGATCCACAGCGCCAGCACGCCCGCAAACGGCCCCAGCCCCACGGCCACCACGAACAGCATGGCAAACACCATTTCGTTGATGGCGCGGAACGCATCGAGCACCCGGCGCACCGGCTGGTACACCCACCAGGGCACGATGTTGGACGAGGCCAGCAGCGCCAGCGGCACGGCCGTGATCACGGCCAGTGCCGTGCCCCACAGCGCGATCTGCAGCGTGACCAGCATTTCCTGCACATAGATCTGCCACTGCGCGAAATTGGGCGGAAAGAACTCCGCCGCATAGCGGGCCATGTTGCCCGAGTCGTTCCACAGGGCCAGCGGGCGCATGTCGGCGCCGTTCCACGACGCTGCCAGCAGCACCAGCAGGATGCCCCACGACAGGTACCAGCCCAGGCTGCGCTTGGGCGCTGCGATGTTGGCCAGCGTGGCCAGTGAGGGATTCAAAGCAGAAGACATGCAGACACCTGGGCAACAAGGACTCGCCAGCGGCTTACTTCAGCGACGCGAGCTGTTGATCGATCTCCGCCAGGCGGGTCTTCCTGTCGGCATCGGCCAGGGTGGCATCGGCCTCGATCTTGTTGCGCTTGCCGAACAGGTCCAGCTGGCGAATCGGCGTGAGCTGCGCGTTGGTCGAGGGCTTGAAGCCGGCGAGCTTGGAGATCTTCATCACGATCTCCTTCTCACGCGCATCGGTCTTGGCGTAGTTGTAGAAGAAGTCGCGGATCTTGGTCTTGGTGGACTCTGGCAGCTCCTTGTGCAGCACCATCGGGTCCAGCGGAATGAGCGGCGAGGTCCAGACGATCTTGATGTCCTTGAACTTCTCGGGCTGGCGCTCCTTGATCTTCTCGAGGTTCTCGCTGTTGTTGGTGGCCACATCGACCTGCTTGTTGGCGACCGCCAGCGCATTGGTCTCGTGGTTGGCGCTGCGCACCACCTTGAAATGGGTCTTCACGTCCACCTTGTTCTGCGCGAAGGCGTAGTAACCCGGCACCAGAAAACCCGAGGTGGAGTTGGGGTCGCCATTGCCAAAGCTCAGCGACTTGCCGTTCTTGAGTACATCGCCAAGCGTGTTGTAGGGGCTGTCCTTGTGCACGATGAGGTGCGAGTAGTAGCCCTGCGTGCCGTCGGCATTCACCATCTGCGCAAACACCTCGCCATTGGCGCGGTCCACCGCCTCCATGGCGGACTTGTTGCCCAGCCAGGCCACCTGCACCTTGTTGAAGCGCATGCCTTCGATGATGCCGGCATAGTCGGGGGCAAAAAAGGCGCGGATCTTGAAACCCGTCTGCCTGGCCATGTCGTCCAGCAGTGGCTGCCAATCGGCCTTGAGGTTTTGCGTGGCTTCGGTGGAGATGATGCCGAAGTTGATGTCCTGGGCTTGGGCGCCACCAAAGCCCAGACCCAGCGCGAGCGCTGCACACAGTTTCTTGAACATGGGAAAACTCCAATAAGGAAACAAAAGAATCGCTGCCCGGTCAGGCAGCCTGGACCATCGCGGGGGACCACTGGGGCGTGGGCATGGGTGCCGCCACGGGCGCCGTGGGGGCGGCTGCCGCGTCCGACAGAATCTCGTCGGCCTGCACGCCATACAGGCTGCGCAGCAACGCGGGCGTGAGTGCGGCCGAAGGGCCGTCGTACACCACCTGCCCATGGTGCAAGGCCACCACGCGCGGGCAGTACTTGATGGCCACATCCACCTGGTGCAGCGACACGATGACGGTGCAGCGGTCTTCGCGGTTGATGCGGGCCAGGATGTCCATGACCTTGCGGGAGGATTCGGGGTCCAGCGAGGCGATGGGCTCGTCGGCCAGCACCACCTTGGCGCCCTGCACCAGCGTGCGGGCAATGGCCGCGCGCTGCTGCTGCCCGCCCGACAGCGTGGATGCGCGCTGCGCATGGCACTCGGCAATGCCCACGCGGTGCAGCGCCTCGAGCGCCAGCGCACGCTCCTGCGGTTTGAACATGCGCAACCAGCCGCGCCACCAGGGCGTGCGGTGCAGCAGGCCCACCAGCACGTTCATCAGCACCGGCAAGCGGTCCACCAGGTTGAATTGCTGGAACACAAAGCCCACCTGCGAACGCACCTTGCGGATGTCGCTGTGGATGCGGCCCGCCTGCTGCACGCAGCGGCCATCCACCTCGATCAGCGAGTCGCTGGACGCATCGGCCACCACCAGGCCCGCCACATGGCGCAGCAGGGTGGACTTTCCCGAGCCCGAGGCACCAATCAGCGCCACCATCTCGCCGCGCTGCACGGTGAGGTTGATGTCGCGCAGGGCGTGTTTGCCGTTGGCGAAATGCTTGTTCAGTTGGTGGATGTGCAGTGCGGCAGTCATGGCAGCCTCCTTGGGGGGTGGGTTCATTCCGTTTCCAAATCATTCGTGTCTAGGCGCGAAGCCGCAGACAGTGCTGTAGCACGGCAAGGCGAAGCAACAACGACACGGATGATTTGGAAACGGAATAAGTCGTCTAGACAACCGGAGTGTGGTTGGTGGGCGTGACAGTGCTTTGACAGTTGGGAGAAGTTTGGATGTCAGAGGTGGCCCTAGAGCACCCGCAGCCCTTCGCGCCACACGCCACGCACCACGGCCTGGCGGCCGCCATCGGGCAGTTCGGCCATGTGCACCTGCACCAGGTCGGCCCGCAGGCCGGGCGCGAGCGCTCCCCGGTCCGCCATGCCCGCAGCCTTGGCGGGGTTGCAGGTGACGGTGGCCACGGCCTGCGGCAGGGGCAGGATGTCGTCCTGCACCAGCCGCATCACCGCGCTCAGCAGGCTGCCGGGCACGTAGTCGGACGAGAGGATGTCCAGGAGCCCCCGGCGCGCCAGGTCGGCCGCTGCCACATTGCCCGAGTGCGAACCACCGCGCACCACATTGGGCCCGCCCATGACGGTGAGCAGTCCACGCTCGTGCGCAGCCTGGGCTGCGGCCAGTGTGGTCGGGAACTCCGACATCGCAGCCCCTTCGGCATGGGCCTGCTCCACGTGCGCCACCGTGGTGTCGTCGTGGCTGGCCAGCGAGATGCCGTGCGTGCGGCAGTAGTCC
>DATLGV010000170.1:0-6733 GCA_035540275.1 Acidovorax sp.
CGCGCGCCTCGCGTTCATCGTGGCCAGCCCTGGGCAGCAAGCTCAGGCACAGCGCCGGCGTCACCGTGATGGCCACCAGCAGCGAGGCCATGGTCGCCAGGAGGTAGCTGATCGCCAGCGGCGCGAACAGCCGCCCCGCCAGGCCCGGCAGCGTGAGTACCGGCAGGAACACCAAACCGATCGCCAGCGTGGCATAGACCACGGCGCTGCGCACCTCCAGCGTGGCCAGCAGCACCACGCGCGGCATCGGCTCGGGCTGGGCCAGCGCCGCATTCAGCCGCAGGCGCCGGTGCACGTTCTCGACGACGATGATGGCATCGTCCACCAGCAGGCCGATGGCAATTGCCAGGCCGCCCAGCGTCATGGTGTTCAGGCTCACGCCTCGCTCCACCAACACCGCCACGGCAGCCAGCAGCGACAGCGGAATCGCAGCAAGCGCGATGGCCGAAGTACGCCAGTTGGCCAGAAACAGCGCCACCACCACAACCACCAGGGCTGCCCCGATGAGCAGCGATTCCTTCACATTGCGGGTAGCGGCTTCGATGAAGCTGGCGGGGCGGAACAGGTCCGGCGTCAGTTCCACCCCTTCGGCCTGCAAACGCGGGCGCAGTTCCGCCATGGCCTGCTCCAGGCCCTGGGTCACCGCCATGGTGTCCGCACCGTATTGCTCGGAAACCATCAACTGCACTGCAGGCTGCCCGTTGAAGGTGGCCGCGCCCACCGGCGGCTCCGGCGCTTCACGCACGTCAGCCACGTCCGCCAGCGTGAGGTTGGCGCCGCCCTCGCGGCGCAGCACGGTCGCGGCCAGCACGGCGGTTTTCGCGGACGGCGCCTCGGCCCTGAGCACGATGCGCTGGTTGGCATCCTCGATGAAGCCCGCGCCGCGCATGCCCAGGGCCTTGCGCGCGGTGTCGAGCACCTCGCTGACCGTGAGGCCGTAGCGGGCCAGGCGGTCGCGGTGGATCTGCACCTGGATCTGCCGCACGTCGCCGCCGAACACCGACACCTTGGCCACGCCGGGCACGGCCTGCAGGCGGGGCCGTACCGTCCAGTCGGCCAGCGTGCGCAGCTCCATCAGCGAACGGGTTGGGGAGGTCATGGCGGCCACCAGCGCGGTACTGACGGAGGAAGTCAGCGCGGACATGGCGGGGGCCTGCACCCCGGCGGGCAATTGCCCGGCCAAGCTACTCAGCCGCTCCGCCAGGTTCTGCCGGTCGCGGAAGATATCGCTGTCGGGCTCGAAGGTCACGGTGATGACCGACAGGCCCTGGATGGACTGCGAACGCATCCGCGCCACGCCGTTGACGGCGTTTTCCACCGGCTGGGTCACCAGCAGTTCCACCTGCTCGGGCGCGAGGCCCGGGGCTTCGGTTTGTATCGCCACCTGCGGCGGCGCGAACTCGGGAAACACGTCGTAGCGCGCATCCCGGAGCACAAAGGCTCCATAGATGGACAGCAGCACGGCCAGGGCCAGCGCCACGCCCCGGTAGCGCAGCGAGGCACGGACGATGGCGGCGAGCGGGCCGGCGGGTGGGGAGGAGACTAAGGTCATTTCTCGCCCTCTTCGCCGGCCTGGAGCATCGATCGCAGCTCCTGCGACAGCAGCGCCTGCGCGCCGCGCGACACCACCGTGGCCTGGGGAAAACCGGGGACGAACCAGCCGCCATCCACCCGCTGAGCGGCGGTAGCTTCGCGCCGCTCGAAGCGGCCGGGTTCCTCTTCGACGTAGACCCATTGCTTGCCCTGCCACCACAGCAGCGCATCGGGCGGCAGCAGCGCTCCGGCCTGCTTGGCGCCCGCGCCAAAGCGCGCGGCCAGGGTCATGCCGGGCGCAAGCCCTGCGGCAGCGACCTCATACCAGTAGGCCGCGCCCTGGATGCGTGCATCGGAGATGGGTGCCGGAGAGATCAGCCGGGCCTGCCGGGCTGTGCCATCCGGGCTTTCGATCTCCATTGACGGGGGCATCACTGCTGACGAAGTACCGCTCGTGGCGGTCACGCGCAACAGCAGGCTTCGGCCCGACTCCAGATGGAGCCAAAGAGGGCCCCTTGCACTCAAGGCGTCGGCCAGTACGTTCCCCCAGCGGGCACGCGCGGCACTGCGCGCCGCATCCAGCGCCGCCTGGGAGGCGCGTGCGGCCGCATCGTCTGCGCGCCAGACGGCATCGGCCACTTCCAGCGCCCGGTCCGACACATTGCGATCTTGGGCATGCAGGCCCTGCAGCCGCTCGAAGTCGCGCCGCGAAGCCGCCACGGTGGCCCTGGCGCGCTCGTCCTGCGCACGGGCGGCTGCGATGGATGCCGCCGCGTCGATCAGTTCCTGCAAGGGCAAGGCAGTGGCAATGGCCTGCGACTGCGCCTGCAGCTCGACAGGCTGGGCTCGCGTCGTCGCAATCCCAGCGCGTTCGCGCTCTTCCTGGTCGATGGCGATGCCAGGTTTGCCAGGCACTGCCCTCACGTCGGTGCGTGGCGCCTCGGCGGTTTCTGCGGATGCGCCAAGGTAAGCGTGGTAACCGTGCAATGCCCAAAGGCCTGCGATCACGACGCACACGGCGGCAGCGATCATGGAAAGGTGCTTGCGGTTCATGGCTGGCTCTCCAAAGGTTGGCGTAGAGCGGCTTCGAGCTGCCCTGCGGCGCGGTGCGCATCCAGCAGTGCAGCCAGGCGTGTGGATTGGGCGGCCGAGGCTTCGACCTGGGCAGCCAGCAGGGCCAGCCGGTCGGCGGCTCCGGCCCCGAATGCCCATTCAGCCGAGCGCAGGCGCCTGGCCTGGCCGTCGCCCATGGCCTGGGTCAGCGCCAACTGGCGAGCGGCCTGCGCATAGGCAAAGCGGGCTGCGGCGATTTCGGCGATGGCCTGCTCCTGAGTGGCGCGGAAACTCGCGGCCGCTTCCTCTCGCTTGGCTTCGGCTTCGGCAATCGGCCCCTGGTTGCGGTCGAACAGGGGCAGCATGAGGCCCAGGGCCAACGACCATTTGAGCGCCCCTGCATCCCAGGCGTAGCCGGGGCCTATCGAGAGGTCCGGATATTGCCTGGCGATCTCCAGCTGCAGCGCGGCCTGTGAGGATTCATATGCAGCCAGTGACGCCAGCACATCCGGTCGAGCTTGTAGAGCTGTCTTTGCCACCTCGTCGATAACCGCAGCGCTGGGTAGCGTTTCGGCCGACAGGTCGCTGAACGGTAGCGTGGCACCTTCCAGGGCCCGCTCGGGTACGCCAATGGACGCAGCAAGCTTGTGCAGGCTCTCTATGCGGCGCCGATGCGCGTCCTCTACAGCCAGTGCTGCCTGCTGCGCGGCCAGGCGGGTTTGCAGGACTTCTCCGCTGGACACCATGCCTGCGGCCAGGCGCTTTTGCGTTTCCTCGGACAGCGATGCCAGAAGCGCGGCCCGCTCGCGCGCCTGCTGCTCCGCCGGGAAGGCGCCGATATAGGCCTCACGGACTTGGCCGCGCACCCGCCACAGGGTCTCGGCCTCGGCATAGGCTGCTGCCTGGGCCTGCCAGGCGGCGCGCGCCAGGCGGATGTCGCGCTTGCCGGCGGTCTCGATGGGGATGGCGAGCCCCAGGTCATAGGTCCAGGCCTTGGCTCCCCGTTCGGCTCTGGTGTTCTTTTGCGCAGAAGTGGACAGGGCGGGATTGGGCCGCGCGCCGGCGGCGATGGCGGCCGCTTCGGCCGTTTTGCGCTGCGCCCGGGCGATGGCCAGTTCAGGATTGCGCTGCTCGGCCTCGGCTTGCAGCGCGGCCAGGCTCCAGGGGCCGGAGTCGAGGGTGCGTGCATCGAATGCAGCAGCTTCGGCCTGCGGATCGATGGGATGGGGAAGGTAATGCGCGCAGCCGGTCAGGGCCGCGCACAGGCTGGGCAGGGCAAGCCAGCGCCAATGTGCGCGAGCTGCCGCCTGCTCGGCGGTTGATGCTTTCATGGGATTCCTCGAACGAACGACGACACTGCGACGCCGAGAAAGCCAGCTCTCTCAAGGCGCACGCAGACCTGCGCGGCTCTCAGGCCGCGAGTTCGGTTCGAGGAGGCTTGTCTATGGAGGACGGAGGGCCGGACGGCGGATGCCGCAATACCATGGCTGGGATGTCGCCGGCGGGCTCGCCACACGCGAGCAGCACCGGCTCCTGCGTCGGCAGCGCCACATTGGCCAGCAGGTTGTCGTAGATGGACCGCTTGAGCTTGGCCGGGTGGTGCAGCGAGGCCTTGGAGGCATCCGCCGCCGTATCGGAGCCCAGGACGAGCACGGCATCCCGGCCCATCTCCGCCATCTGTTCGTCCATATAAGGTGCATCTCCCAGATTGAGCAGGACGCACAACAGGAGCAGGTATCTCAGCAGCGGACGAAGAAAGCCGTTCATTCCGGTGCAAATTCTAGGGCAAGGAGCAGACCCATTGGGTCTTTCTCCACAAACCAAACCACCAAAGGTGCTTGGGCAAGCAGTTTGTGCCGCCGCTCGTGGGCGCCTTTGACACAAGACGATATTGAAGGGCCCACATCGGATGACTGCAGCGGGCCCATCACGTGAGTCGGAACGCCCACAACCCAGGCGGCGACCGCAATCCAGGTCGCCCTGCTCTATTGGCAAAAACCGGCCCACCGCCCCAGCACCGCCCATTCACTAGAATCCACTCCCATCGCCAGGGGTGTCCTGCAAACCATCCGCTGCAGGGCTGAGATCAAACCCTTCGAATCTGTTGCCACCAAAGCTCTGCCTTGGTGGCTTTGAGATCATCCTCGCGCAGGGAAGCATGTTCGCGATGCCAGGGGCCCCGTTGACCGGGCGTGCACTGGCGGGCGCCCGGCCCTCTGCTCTGTAGGAACCTGCTTGTTGCTTGCTTACGGAGTCACCATGTCCCCCTCCACCGCCGCACCTTCTTCTGCCGCTGTGACCCGCACCAACGAAGCGCTGGCCCCCGTCTCCCCCGACCGCCGCGTCTTCCAGTGGCATGACCACGCCTCGCTCTGGTTCAGCCTGGGCGTGGGCCTGTTGGTGATGCAGGTGGGTGCTTATCTGATGCCCGCACTGGGTACCAGAGAGGCGCTGATCGCCATCGTGGCCGGCTCCATCGTGGGTGCGGGCCTGCTGGGCTGGGTGGCCAAGCTGGGCTGCGACAGCGGCCTGGCCAGTGCGGGCCTGATGCACGCCGTGTACGGCCGCACGTTTGCCAGCCTGCCCATCCTCCTGAACATCGTGCAGCTGGTGGGCTGGGGCACGTTCGAGCTGGTGGTGATGCGCGACGCCACCGTGGCCATCGGCCAGCAGTCGGGTGCCATGGCGGGTGCCCAGTGGCCCGTGCTGGCCACGCTGCTGTGGGGCGGTGTGGTGATGCTGCTGATCAGCGGGTCGATGGTGCAGCTGGTGCGCAAGCTGATTGCGCGCATTGCGCTGCCGCTGGTGGTGCTGTCGCTGCTGTGGCTGTCGTGGCAGTTCCTGTCGCTGGCGCAAGCGCAGGGCTTGGAGGCGCTATGGACGCGCAAGGGCGAAGGCGGCATGGGCGTGCTGCCCGCGCTGGACCTGGTAATTGCCATGCCCATCTCTTGGCTGCCGCTGGTGGCCGACTATGCGCGCCATGGCAAGAACGGCGGATCGGCCCTGCGCGGTACCTGGCTGGGCTATGCGCTGGCCAACATCTGGTGCTACAGCCTGGGCGTGCTGGTGGCCCTGACGCTGCCCAGCAAGGACCTGGTGCAGGCGCTGCTGCTGGCCCAGGGCGGGCTGATTGCGCTGTCGCTGATCCTCATCGACGAGGTGGACAACGCCTATGGCGACGCCTACTCGGGCGCCGTGTCAGTTCACAGCATGCTGCCACGCTGGAGCGTGCGCGCCTGGGGCCTGCTGGTGGCCGCGCTGTGCACCGGGCTGGCGCTGCTGCTGCCCATGCACAGCCTGGAGCCTTTCCTGCTGCTGCTCAGCTCGGTGTTTGTGCCGCTGTTTGGCGTGATTCTGGGGCGCCTGGCCTTTGGCACCGATGCGACCGCCCTGCTGGCGGCTGCGCGCAAGGTGAATGCGGCGCCCGTGGCCATCTGGCTGGCGGGCATTGCGGTGTACCACCTGGCGCCCATGGCGCTGCCGGGTGCGGGTTCGGCCCTGCCTGCGCTGGCGTTCAGCTTTGCACTGGCCTGGGTCACGCGCCCAAGGGGCCAGTAATCGCTATCAATTAGTGAGCTGCTAGCGCTTTATGGATAAGCGCTGGAGCCCAAAATAACTCAAATTTCAACCTGCAACACCTGCTGCGCCACCGGTGCATACCCATGGTTCAGCGGGCCATGGCCGCGCCCGGTGGTCACATCGGCGCCTGCGGCAATGGCGCCCAGGATATAGGCCCGGGCGCGCTCTACCGCCTGCGGCAGGGGCGCACCCAGCGCCAGGTGCGATGCGATAGCCGACGACAGCGTGCAGCCCGTGCCATGGCCGTTGTGCGTGGCAATGCGTTGCGATGCGAGGCGCTGGCAGGTCCCATCTGGCAGGGCCAGCACATCCACCACCCAGTCTCCGGGCAAATGCCCGCCTTTGAGCAGCGCGGCCCGGGCGCCCAGTGCGCGCAGGGCCTGCGCGGCATCGTCCAGTGCGTCCACACCGTCAATCTTGCGGCCCAGCAGCCAGCCCGCTTCATCGAGGTTGGGGGTGATCACCTCGGCCAGCGGGAACATCTCCTGCACCAGCACGCTCACGGTTTCCGCAGCGATGAGCCGGTCGCCGCTGGTGGCCACCATCACCGGGTCCAGCACCACATGGG
>DATLGV010000171.1:0-6805 GCA_035540275.1 Acidovorax sp.
GGGCAGGTGCGGCAGCGCATAGGCGAGCAGGATGCCGGTGCCGCCCAGCAGCAGGCCGGCGGCGATCAGCCCGGAGGTCGCGCCCAGGTCGAGCGGGCTTTTCACGATCGACTGGAACAGCAGCACCGGGAACAGCAGGTAATACACCAGGCTCTCCACCGGCTGCCAGACCGAGCGGTTCAGGGCGGTGTACCGGCAGATCAGGTAGCCCAGAAAAATGAGGGAAAAATCGGGGAGCAGGAGTTGGGCGTAGTTCACGCACCGAGAATACTTGATGCATGGCAAGCCGCAGGGGCTAGTCGGAGGGGGAATCGGCGGGCTGAATGGGGCAGGGGTTCTGCCCGCCCGCCCTGTTTTCAGGGTTAGCCCTTATGTGGAATCCGCAGGGTGGTTGGGCGTGCGTTGGGCATACCATCGGCGCTGTTTGTTGTTATCCCGCAAAAAGGAGATTTCCATGCATCGTCGTCAATGGCTTGCGCTGACCGTACTGGCTGCCGCAGCTGGATCGGCCGCCGCACAAGGCTACCCCAACAAGGTGATCCGGCTGGTGGTGCCCTTTGCACCCGGTGGCACCACCGACATCATTGCGCGCGTGATCGCCGAGCCGCTGGGCCGTGTGCTCGGCCAGAGCGTGATCGTGGACAACAAGGCCGGTGGTGGCGGCATCGTGGGCGCGGCCGAACTTGCCCGCTCCCCTGCCGACGGCTACACGCTGGGCGTGGCCACGGTGTCCACCACCGCGGCCAACCCTGCCATCAACCCCAAGACGCCGTACAACCCGCTGACGGACTTCTCGCCCATCATCAACATCGCGGCCACGCCCAACATCATTGCGGTGAACCCCAGCTTCCCCGCCAAGGACTACAAGTCGTTCGTGGCGGAGCTCAAGAAGTCGCCCGGCAAGTATTCGTATTCGTCGTCCGGCACGGGCGGCATCGGCCACCTGCAGATGGAGCTGTACAAGAACCTCTCGGGCACCTTCGTGACCCACATCCCCTACCGCGGTGCGGGCCCGGCCCTGAACGACACCGTGGCGGGCCAGGTGCCCATGATTTTTGACAACCTGCCTTCGGCGCTGCCCTTCATCAAGGAAAACCGCCTGGTGCCCATCGTCGTTGCAGCGCCCCAGCGCGTAGCAGCCCTGCCCAATGTGCCCACCTTCAAGGAACTGGGCCTGGAGCCGGTGAACCGCATGGCCTACTACGGCATCGTGGGCCCCAAGGGCCTGCCCAAGGATGTGGTGGACAAGATCAACGCCGGCGTGCGCAAGGCCCTGGAAGACCCGGCCGTGAAGAAGCGCATCGAAGACACAGGCTCGCTCGTGATCGGCAACACGCCTGAGCAGTTTGCCGAGCAGATCAAGGCCGAGTTCGCGGTCTACAAGGACGTGGTTGCCAAACAGAAGTTGACGCTGGAATAACACCCGCCGCCTTCATCCCCAGCCGCCTTCGGGCGGCTTTTTTGTGCCCGTGGAGTTGAATGCATGCGATGCATGCTATGGTTTTTGGATGCTTGCTCCCAGTCTGAACGCCATCGACACCTTTGTGGACGCCTTGTGGCTGGAGGACGGCCTGTCGCGCAACACGCTGGCCGCCTACCGGCGCGACCTCACGCTGTACGCGCAATGGCTGGCCGACCAGCAGCCCGCGCTGGCGCTGGACGACACGGCCGAACACCACCTGCAGGCCTACTTTGCCGCCCGCCACGCGCAGACGCGCGCCACCTCGGCCAACCGGCGCCTCACGGTGCTGCGCCGTTACTTTCACTGGGCGCTGCGCGAGCGGCGCATCACCGCCGACCCCACGGTGCGGCTGCAGGCCGCCCGCCAGCCGCTGCGCGTGCCCAAAACCTTGTCGCAAGCGCAGGTGGAGGCCCTGCTGAATGCGCCCGACCTGGGCAACCCCCTGGGCCTGCGCGACCGCACCATGCTGGAGCTGATGTACGCCAGCGGCCTGCGCGTGACCGAGCTGGTCACGCTCAAGACCTATCAGGTCGGCCTGAACGAAGGCGTGCTGCGTGTGCTGGGCAAGGGCAGCAAGGAGCGCCTGGTACCGTTTGGCGAAGAGGCCCGGGCCTGGCTGGAGCGCTACCTGACCGAGGCCCGGGGCGCCATCCTGGGCGGGCAGCCGACGGACGACCTGTTCGTCACCCAGCGCGGCAGCGGCATGACGCGGGTGATGTTCTGGGTCATCGTGAAAAAGTGGGCGCAGGTGGCGGGCATCACGGTGCCGCTGTCGCCGCACACGCTGCGCCACGCGTTTGCCACGCACCTGCTCAACCATGGCGCCGATCTGCGCGTGGTGCAGATGCTGCTGGGCCATGCCGACATCTCCACCACCACCATCTACACCCATGTGGCGCGCGAGCGGCTCAAGTCCCTGCATGCGCAGCACCACCCGAGGGGCTAGGAGGCTGTCGGACTTGGAAATCGTCGGCTGCAAATCGACGCTCCAAGTCCGACAGCCTCCTCCTGGCGCGGGCAATGGTCTCTTTTCGTTTTCCCTCTCTCCATTGACAAGAAAGTCCTGCATGAAACAACTGATCATCGGCGCCTGCCTGGCGGGCGCCACCGCGCTGGCCCTGGCGCAGACCTGGCCCACGGCCAAACCCATTCGCATCGTCGTGGCCTACCCGGCCGGGGGCGTGAGCGACAACATAGCCCGCGCCCTGGCCGACAAGCTGGCCGTGCAGCTGGGTACCCCCGTGGTCATTGAGAACAAGGCGGGCGCCAGTGGCAGCCTGGGTGTGGATGCCGTGGCCAAGGCCGCGCCGGATGGCTATACGCTGGGTTTTGCGGCGGTCAGCCCCCTGGCGCTCAACCCGCACCTGGGCAAGTCCCCCTTCGATCCGCAGAGGGACATCGCGCCCGTGGTGAGTGTGATGTATTCGCCGGTGCTGCTGCTGGGCACGCCTGCAAGCCGCGCGACCGACTTCAAGGACCTGATCGCCCGTGCGCGGGCCCAGCCCGGCACGGTGCGCTGGGCCACGTCAGGGCAGGCGTCGCTGGGGCACATCATGCTGGAGCAGATCCAGTCGGTGGCGCAGGTGCAGATCACGCACATCCCCTACAAGGGCGGCGGCCAGCAGATGAATGACGCGCTGGGCGGGCAGTTCGAGGTGCTATCGACCAACGCCGGCCCGGCGGTGCTGCAGCACATCCAGACGGGCAAGCTCAAGCCGCTGGCGGTGGGGGCTCCGGCGCGGCTGGATTCGCTGCCCCAGGTGCCCACGCTGGCCGAGCTGGGTCAGCCGGCGGCCAACCTGTCGTCCCTGTTTGGGCTCTATGCCCCGGCGCAGACGCCCAAGGAGGTCATCACGCGCATCAACACCGAGGTGAACAAGGCCCTGGCCCTGCCAGACATCCGCGCCAGGCTCGATGCCACCGACAACGTGCCCACGGGCGGCACCGCGGCCGAGTTTGCGCGCCAGATCGCGCTGGAGTCCGAGAACAACGCGCGCATCATCCGCGCCGCGGGAATCCAGGGCAACTGACCGGGTTGGAGCCGTCCAGAAACGCCACAGGCCCTGCTAAAGCAGGGCCTGTGGGCTTTTGAAGGGAAAGAAGAACGGGACTATTCTTCGTTCAGGCTCTCGGCCCAGGTCAGCGCCTGCAGGTGGGCCCAGTTCACCTGGCGGTTGGACAGGTGCAGGGCATCGGCGTTCTTGGCAAAGGCCACTTCGTCGCCGCTTTCGCAGGCCTTGGTCAGCTCCAGGAACGGCGCGAACACCCCGGTGCTGCGCAGCAGGGCGTCCATCACCGGTTCGGGCAGGGCCACGGACTCCAGCGCTTTTTCGATCGGCACGCCCAGCATGGTGTCCAGCAGCGAGAACACACCCACCACAAAGGCGTTGTCGCATTCTTCGGGCGGCAGCAGCTCGGCGGCCAGCAGCTCCATCAGGCGGCCGCGCACCACGGCGGTCTGGCCCACGGCCGGTGGCGCACCGCCGGCGCGCGAGGTGGTCATCAACAGCGCCGCCCAGCGGAACAGCTTTTTCAGGCCCAGGATCATCACGGCATGGCGGAACGAGGTGATCTCGCACGACAGGCCGAAACCCGACGAGTTGATGAAACGCAGCAGGTTGAAAGACAGGGTGGGGTCTTTCTTGAGCAGGTCTTCGATCTCGGCCGTGCTCGCCTGTTTGCGCACCAGGTTGATGAGCTGGATGATGGTGGCCTGCGAGGGGCGAATGGTGGTGGCTTTGACCAACGCGGGACGGGCAAACCAGTAGCCCTGGAACAGCTTGACGCCCAGGTCCCGCATCTGTTCGTACTGCTCGGAGGACTCGACCTTTTCGGCTACCAGCGTGGCCTTGCTGTGCGCGGTGGCAAACTTCACCAGAGGCCCTGCCAGCTCGGGCTTGAACGCCTGCATGTCCAGCTTGATAAATGCGGCCAGCGCCAGCCAACTGGTATAGGCGCGGCGCAAGGCCTGGTGGTCGAAGGCAAGGCGAAAGCCCCGCGTGCGCAACGCCTCCAGCGTGGGCACGCGGCCTTCAATGTTTTCCTGGGTGGCATCGTCGGGCAGCGGTGGCACCTCCAGAACCACCTTTTCGGGGTGGATCAGCTCCAGGTGGCCGCCCGAGAGGCTGTCGTGCGTGCAGTTGATGAACACCGTTTTCTTGCCGACCAGGGCTTCGGTGCCCGCGTAGGACAGCGCGTTGAACAGCAGCGCCGCATCGCTGGCGGCGGTGTGCGAGTCAGAGGCGGTGGACCGGTCAAACAGTTCGTAGCCATAAACCGCGCGGTTCTCATCCACGATGGCCTGGCGCGCAATGATGGCAAGGTTCTCGTCGACGGGTTCGGCCGCAGGCGCTGCGGCGTCCGGAGTGTCTTGTTCGGTTGTGCTCGACATGTGGTCCACTGAAATGAAGGGCTGTGCGGTCATTCTAGACCGCTGGGCACGGGTAGAGAACCAAAGTCCGCCCTCCGGTGGCCGGGGTGGCTGCGGTGCCTGTCACTCCGTGATGTGATCGGCCCAGGCCAAGGCCTGCAGGTGGGCCAGGTTGATCTGTTGGCTGGTCAGGTGCAGCAGCCCGGCGGTGCGGTCAAACACGGCGTCGTCGCTGGACTCGCAGGCCTCGGCCAGGGTCAGCAGGTCGCCCAGGAAGCCTTCGCGCCGCAGCAGCGCCGCAGCCACGGGTTCGGGCACGTTGAGCAGACCGATGGCAGACTCCATGGGCATGGACAGCATCACGTCCAGCAGCGAGAAGATGCCCGCGACGAAAGCCTGGTCGGCATCCTCGGGGGGCAGTGTCTCCAGTGCCAGCAGTTCCATGAGGCGCCCGCGCACCACGGCCGTTTGCCCCACCGAAGAGGGCGTGCCGTTGTTGCGCGATGCGGTGAGCAGGAGCGCGGCCCAGCGAAACAGCTTCTTGAGGCCCATGATCATCACGGCCTGGCGGAACGAGGTGATCTCCCGCGAGAGGCCGAACCCGGCCGAATTGATGAGGCGCATGAGGTTGAAGGCCAGGCCCGCGTCTTTCTTGAGCACTTCCTCAATGTCTTCGGTGCTGGCCTGTTTGCGCACCTGGTTGATCAGCTCGATGATGCTGGTTTGCGATGGTGTGAGCAGTTTGGTCTCGACCAGCGCAGGACGGGCAAACCAGTAGCCCTGGAACATCTGCACCCCATGGCTGGACACCATGTCGTACTGCTGGGCGGTCTCGACCTTCTCGGCAATCAACTCGGCTTTGCAGTGGCGGCCCGCGTAGCTGATCAGCACGGCCAGCTGGTCGGGCGCCAGCACCGACAGGTCGAGCTTGATGTAGTCCGCCAGCGGCAGCCAGGGGGCGTACGCCGACTGCAGCACCGTGTGGTTGAAGGCCAGGTGAAAGCCCCGGTCGCGCAGCTTGGTCAGGATGGGCAGGCGCGTGGCGACCTCTTCGGCGGCCGCATGGCCCAGCGGCGGAATCTCCAGCACCACCTTGTCCGGGTCCACCAGCTCCAGGTGGCCGCCCGACAGGCTTTCGTGGGTGCAGTTGACGAAGATCATCTTCTTGCCCACCAGCTCTTCGGTGCCCGCATGCGACAGGGCCGTGAACACCAGGATCACGTCGGTGGCGGCGGTGTGGGCGGAGCCGCTGCGCGAGCGGTTGAACAGCTCGTAGCCAACCACCACCTGCTGTGCGTTCACGATGGCTTGTCGCGCAATCATGGCGACCGACGACTGGTTGCCGGAGGGGGGCGCGGTGGGTGTGCCTGGGGTGGAGGCTTGGATCATGGGCAGGTTCTTCAAATAAGGTGCGCGGGCCCTGTCAGGGCTCGGCCCGGATTGTAGGAGCCATCGTATTCCCCTCCGATCGTGCAGGCGTGGCTTAGGACAGGTTTTCAGAAGGTTCTTAGAGGTCAGGCCTGCTGCAGCCAGCGCAGCTCGGCATCGCTGAAACCGGCGCTGCGCCGCGCGGCTTCGTTGAACGGCGGTTTCAGGCGAGGGGCTTCGTACCGCTGCACCAGCGTGCCGTAGAGGGTTTCGGGGTTGTGGCCTGCGCGGTCGCACAGCCAGCGGTACCAGTGATTGCCGATGGCCACATGGCCCACCTCGTCGTGCAGGATCACGTCCAGGATGGCGACGGCGGCCAGGGCGTCGGGCGTGCCCACCTGACGGAGCTTGGCCTGGATCTGCGGCGTGGCGTCGAGCCCCCGGGCCTCCAGCGTGCGCGGCACCAGGGCCATGCGGGCCAGCACATCGTGCCGGGTCTTCTCGCACATGGTCCACAGCCCCTGGTGGGCCGGAAAGTCGCCGTAGTCGTGCCCTTGGCTGCGCAGGTGGTCGCGCAGCAGCCGGAAGTGCCTGGCCTCTTCGGC
>DATLGV010000172.1:0-1507 GCA_035540275.1 Acidovorax sp.
CGCACAACGACATCGACACCGCCTGCGCACAAGCGTGCCAAGCCATTGCACCGGCCTGGCCCCTGGACCGTGCCATTGCAGTCAACCCGCACTGGGCGCGCATCGGCATGCCGGTGCGCCGGGTGGCTGCGCGCATGGCAGCGCTGGGCGGCATTCAGGTCTTTCCCGGGCGCGACCGGCAACTGCAGGCGTGGACGGAAGGACGCATCAGCGCCCAGGACGTCGATCAGGCGATCCGCCAGGTGCCTCAGGCGCAAGCCTGCGGGTTGACTGCCGAAGACTGTGTGCAGGCCCTGCACAGCACCCAGCCCGTGGAGCAATTGCCCCTGCTGATCGATGTGCTGGACAACGACCCCCACCGCCACACCCGCTTGTCCTGGCGCCAGGCCATCACCCACCAGGTGAGCCAGACCTGCGCCGCGTATTTCGACCAGACGCAGGCGGACTGGCAGCCCCAGCGTTCGCAGGGCCTGTATGCGTTCTGGCGCGAGAGTCTGCAGCACGACCACTCCATCGGCCTGCTGATGGGCCTGCCGCACCTCGCCGAGGCCTTGGAGGCCCTGCCCGCCACCCGCGAAGACGCCGAACGCTGGGTGCTGCACAGGCTGCGCCTTCCCAAGGCGGTGTGGCCAGACTATCTGGAGTCGGTGCTGCTGACGGTGAATGGCTGGGCTTCGTGGTGCGCCTATCTGGGCTGGCAGGCCCACCTGAACCAGACCACCGACCCGCACCTGCGGGACTTGCTGGCGATCCGGCTGGCATGGGGTGCCGTCCTGCTGCATTGCAAGGACGACACTGCAGGCACCCATGCGTTCCAGGCGCTGCAGCAGGTCTGGGGCCAGGCGCCCGCCTTGTTGCAACGGGCAGAGCAGGCCCTGCTGGTCGATGAAGTGTGGCAAGTGGCCCTGGAAATCGGCTACCAGCGCCAGCTGGCCCAGCGGCTGCTCGGTGCCGGCAGTGCCCCGCCCAACCAGCACGAGATCGAGGTGCAAGCCGCGTTTTGTATTGATGTGCGCAGCGAGCCGCTGCGGCGGTCCCTGGAAGCCATATGGCCTGCCGTGCAGACCATCGGGTTTGCGGGATTTTTCGGCCTGCCCCTCGCCTACACGCCGCTGGGCACCAGCGCTCGCACGCCCCACCTGCCAGGCCTGTTGGCGCCCGCAGTGGAAGCCACTGACTGCATCGTGCCATCTGCCACTGGCGCGTTGCAGACCGCCGCCGCACTGCAGGCCGCGGCCACCAGCGCGCGCGCCAGGCGCTTTGCGCTGGCCGACCAATGGCTGTCCGCCAGCCGCTGGCCGGGTGCGGCGTTCTCGTTTGTCGAGGCGGCGGGCGTGGGCTATGCGGGCAAGCTGGGCCAGTGGCTACTGCCCTCCCGGCTAGCCAGGGCCAACGATGCGCTAGAAGGCCTGCCAGCGCGCTATCGCCCCCTGTGCCGGCCCCAGCTGACGGGGCTGGACATCGGCGCCAAGGTGTCGCTGGCAGCGCGGGTACTGCGCTCCATGGG
>DATLGV010000173.1:0-5419 GCA_035540275.1 Acidovorax sp.
ATCAGCCACGACCGCGAGTTCCTGGACGCGATCACCAACGTCACCCTGCAAATCCAGCAGGGCGAGCTCAACCGCTACGGCGGCAATTACAGCAAGTTTGAAGAGCTGCGCGCCCAGCAACTCGAACTGCAGCAGGCCAGCTTTGCCAAGCAGCAGGAGAAGATGGCCCACCTGCAGAAGTTCATCGACCGGTTCAAGGCCAAGGCCAGCAAGGCCAAACAGGCGCAAAGCCGGGTCAAGCAGCTCGAGCGCATGGAAAAAATCGGGCCGGTGCTTGCCGAAGCCGAATTCACTTTCGAGTTCAAGGAGCCAGCCAACCTGCCCAACCCGATGCTCGCCATCAGCGACGCGTCGTTTGGCTATGTGGACGAAGAAGGCACGCCCACCACCATCCTCACGGGCGTCAACCGCTCGGTGCTGGCCGGGCAGCGCATCGGTATCCTGGGCGCCAACGGCCAGGGCAAGTCCACACTGGTCAAGACCATTGCGCGCACCATGAAGCCGCTGGCCGGCAGCATCACGGAGGGCAAGGGCCTGAACATCGGCTACTTTGCCCAGCAGGAACTCGACGTGCTGCGCCCCAGTGAAAACCCGCTGGAGCACATGATCCGCCTGGCCAAGGAGTTGGGGCCTGATGCCAAGCAACCCAGCCGCGAGCAGGACTTGCGCAGCTACCTGGGCAGCTTCAACTTCACCGGGGACATGGTCAAACAGGCCGTGGGCACGATGAGCGGCGGTGAGAAGGCGCGCCTCGTACTGGCCATGATTGTCTGGCAGCGCCCCAACCTGCTGCTGCTGGACGAGCCCACCAACCACCTGGACCTGGCCACCCGCGAGGCGTTGGCCATGGCGCTCAACGACTTCGACGGCACCGTCATGCTGGTCAGCCACGACCGGGCGCTGCTGCGCTCGGTCTGCGAGGACTTCTGGATGGTCGGCCGGGGTGTGGTGGTCCTTTCGATGGCGATCTGGACGACTACCAGCGTTACCTGCTCGAAGAATCCAAGCGACTGCGCGAAGAGGCGCGCCTGGCCGAGCAGGCCCAGGCATTGCAGGCCGATGCCGGTGCACCGGCCGCCACAACGGCGCCCGCGGTGGCCACGGCCTCTGCTGCCGCACCCGCGCCCGCACCAGCCCCCGCCTCGGCCGCGGCTTCGCGTGACGGGCGTGAGCAGCGCAAGCTAGACGCCCAGACACGCCAGCAGTTGGCCGATAAAACCCGGCCACTGAAGAAAGAGCTGGACCAGATCGACAAGCGGCTGGCTGCTTTGGGCGCGGAACGCACCCAACTGGAGCAAAAACTGACGCAAACCTTGCCCCCCGCAGAGATCGCCGAGTGCGGCCGGCGTTTGAAAGCCGGGAACGAAGAGACGGAAAAATTGGAGGAACGCTGGCTGGAAATTTCGTCGACACTCGAAGAAATTTCGGGGACCTCCGTCAGCTAAAGATGTAAATTCCTGTAAATTTACCCCTTTGTTTTAAGCAATTCGCTTTTCCCAGCATCGTTTTATTGCTACCAAATTTATAGCTTATTTAGACACCAATCTACAGGCTATTGCCGTTGCATTTTTTTGCGAAAGCTTGTCAACGGACTGCGGACGACCTGCGTTGTTGGTACATCACAGGAGTTTTCCAGCATGAACACCACCGCTATCTTGTCCGCCTGGCCCGAAGACGAACGCGACCGCAAGCGCGCACCCGCCCGCTTCTGAAATCGCTGCAGCCCAGGCACTGTTGTGTACGTCGACAACAACTCTGTAAAGCACAACAGCAAAAAACATGCCAATGCCTACAGTGAGTAGGCCCCTCCGGCCGGTATTTCTCAGGCCACACGTCGCAAGGTCAGGATGAATGTCCCACCAGCTTTGCAAGACCCCACAAAAAACCCCGCGAATGCGGGGTTTTTTGTGGGGTCTTGTCTGGATCGCAAGGACTGCACAACCCTCAGCCCATGTGCAGACCGCCATTGACCGAGAAGTCGGCGCCCGTGGCATACCCACCCTCTTCCGAAGCCAGCCAGGCAATGATCGATGCGATCTCGCTGGGCTCGCCCAAGCGCTTGACGGGCACCGTCGCCACGATCTTTTCCAGCACATCCGGGCGGATCGCCTTGACCATGTCAGTGCCAATGTAGCCGGGGCTGACCGTGTTGACGGTAACGCCCTTCGTGGCCAGCTCTTGCGCCAGGGCCATCGAGAAGCCGTGCATACCCGCCTTGGCGGCGGAATAGTTGGTTTGCCCTGCCTGGCCCTTTTCGCCGTTGACCGAGCTGATGTTGATGATGCGGCCCCAGCCCTTTTCCACCATGTCGGACACCACTTGCTTGGTGACATTGAACATGCTGTTGAGATTGGTTTCGATGACGGCGTCCCAGTCTTCGCGCGACATCTTGAGGAACATGCGGTCGCGGGTGATGCCGGCATTGTTCACCAGCACGTCGATGGTGCCGTGCTCAGCCTTGGTCTTGCTGAAAGCCTCCACCGTGGAATCCCAGTCGCCCACATTGCCCACCGATGCGTAGAAGGTGAAGCCCAGGGCCTTCTGTTCTGCCAGCCACTTGGCATGGTCGCGCGTGGGGCCGCAGCCAGCGATGACCTTGAAGCCCTCCTTGTGCAGGCGCTGGCAGATGGCGGTACCGATACCGCCCATGCCGCCGGTGACGTACGCAACTTTTTGGCTCATGTGATTTCTCCTTGTTGGTGATTGGCTCAGGACCCACTCTACCGAAGAAATGGGGCGCTGCCGTGAAGGAAAACACTGAACCCCTTTCCTTTTTGACATATCCGCATGCGTCACACGATTGACGCACGATGAACCTATGCTCCAGTCACCACGATGGTGCCCTGGCCCCGCACCAAATGAAGGCAACGAACCGGCAGCAGCGAATTGCCGGGCCAGAACAACGCCCCCTGGCGGGCTGGGGCCCGCTGGCCCGCAAAGGTGAGAGCGTGTTATGCGCTTTTACGTGCGCGGCTTTCCCGAAGGCTGGGCCAAAGTGCCCACCACGCGCTAGGCCTGGCGCGGCGCCAGCGGCAGGGATTCCCAGCCGGGCCTGGCAAACAGATAACCTTGCTGATAGCGCACGCCCACCGAGCACAGATAGGCAGATTCGGCCGGGGTTTCGATTCCCTCCGCCACGATGTCGATCGTCAATCGCTGACAGACCGCCACAATGCCGCAAACGATCGCCTGTCGCACAGGGTCCCGGTCAATATTGCGAATCAGTTCCATATCGATCTTGAGCACGTGGGGCTGGAACTGCACCAGCATGTTCAGCCCCGCATAGCCTGCACCAAAGTCGTCGATGGCCGTGATGAGGCCCTGGCGCCGGTATTCGTTGAAGATGGACGTGAGATGGGCTCCGTTGGTAACCTGCTCACCTTCGGTCACTTCGAACATGATGCGGTTGTGCGGAAAATCGAACTCTTCAGCCGCCTCCATGGTGGCGCGGATGCAGGTCTCTGGCCGGTACACCGCATTGGGCAGAAAATTGATGCTCAACCGGCAGTCCGGCACGCTGGCCAGCCCTAGCCGCGACGCCAGTTCAATCGCCTTGACACGGCAGGCCTGGTCAAACCGATACCGGTTGGTGTCATCCACCCACGACAGCACCGTGCCAGCCGACTCGCCATCCACACCGCGCACCAGCGCTTCGTAGGCGAAGGGGCGATCCAACTCCAGGTCCATGATGGGCTGGAATGCCATCGTGAAGTCGAACGGAAGCTGCGTCTTGTCACGACAGGACTGGCAGCCCACGGGTTCGAAGGGTTGGGCAAAAATGGTCGCTGTCATGAGCAAACATGGTAACGCATCATCACAAACTTGCGGTCTTTCCGCCCCCGTGAATAGCCAAGCCTCTCGCGCGCCGCGCAGGTATCCGGGCAAGAAGGTAATGGTCCGGAGACGGCGCTCGCAGGCTCTGTGTGCGGCGCTCTGTGTGCGGCGCTCTGTGCCCAGCCGTTCGGCCAGACCCATAAAAAAAAGGCCGCATGGATATGCGGCCTTTTGGCTGGGACTGGCAGCGCCTTCGATCAACGCGTCGTTAGCACCACGCCAGTGGCCCGAACTGAAGCGGTGGTTTAGCGTTCCACAGCCAGCGACACGCCCATGCCGCCACCGATGCACAGTGCGGCCAGACCCTTCTTGGCGTCACGGCGCTGCATTTCGTGCAGCAGTGTCACCAGGATGCGGCAACCCGACGCCCCGATGGGGTGGCCGATGGCAATGGCGCCACCGTTCACATTGACCTTGGCGGGGTCAATCGCCAGCTCCTTGTTCACGGCGCAGGCCTGGGCGGCGAAGGCCTCGTTCAACTCGAACAGGTCCACATCGGCCGCGTTCCAGCCTGCACGCTGCAGGGCCTTGCGCGAGGCGGGCACGGGGCCCATGCCCATGGTGGCGGGGTCCAGGCCGCTGGTGCCGAACGCGGCAATGCGGGCCAGGGGCTTGAGGCCCAGGGCTGCGGCCTTCTTGGCGCTCATCACCACCACGGCGGCAGCGCCATCGTTCAGGCCCGATGCATTGCCCGCGGTCACGCTGCCCGCCTTGTCAAACGCAGGGCGCAGGCCGGCCAGGGCTTCGGCATTGGTCTTGCGGTTGAGGTATTCGTCGGTGTTGAAGAGGATCGGGTCGCCCTTCTTTTGGGCCAGGCTCACGCCGACGATTTCGTCGGCAAACTTGCCTGCATCCTGCGCTGCAGCGGCCTTTTGCTGGCTGGCCAGGGCCAGGGCGTCCTGCATGTCGCGGGTGATGCCGTACTGCTTGGCCACGTTTTCTGCCGTGATGCCCATGTGGTACTGGTTGTACACGTCCCACAGGCCGTCCACGATCATGGTGTCCACCAGCTTCCAGTCGCCCATGCGCTGGCCATCGCGCGAGTTGGGCAGCACGTGAGGCGCCAGGCTCATGCTTTCCTGGCCGCCGGCCACGACGATCTCGCTGTCGCCCCAGGCCACGGCCTGGGCGGCGAGCATCACGGCCTTGAGGCCGGAGCCGCACACCGCGTTGATCGTGAGTGCAGGGGTTTCCTTGGCCACGCCCGCTTTCATGGAAGCCTGGCGCGCCGGGTTCTGGCCGACGCCCGCTGCCAGCACCTGGCCCATGATGACTTCGCCGATCTGGTCGGACGAGAGGCCTGCACGTGCAATGGCTTCGCGGATCACGATGGCGCCGAGGTCGGCCGCGGGTGTCTTGGCCAGCGAGCCGCCAAACTTGCCCACAGCGGTGCGAGCGGCCGAAACGATGACGATGTCTTCCATGGAATGTCCTTGTAGTGGTGAGTGGTGGTAGTTCAGTGATTCTCGCAGCGCCAAAAGTCAGGACTTTTGCGTATCAGGCCTTCTGCTTCACGTAGCGGCCAGGCGCTGGCTCGATGGCCTTGAATTTGGTGCCTTTGCCATAGCCCTTGGGCGCCGCAATC
>DATLGV010000174.1:0-2016 GCA_035540275.1 Acidovorax sp.
AGTCGGCCAGGGCCACGGAGACTTGCGGCAGCGTGAAGCTGGTACGCACCACATAGGGCGATGCCTCGGTGATGCTGGAGGTGGCGGCGGCCATCACCACCAGGGGCGTCTTGGACTGCGTGGCCAGCGGGGCGGTGGCCATGGCCGAGGGCGTGATGCCCATGCCGGCCAACACGTTGACCTTTTCGTTGACGACCAGCTCCTGGGCCAGGCGGCGGGTCACGTCGGGCAGGCTGGTGTCGTCCTTGATGATGAGCTGCACCTTCTTGCCGGCCACGGTGTCGCCGTTCTGGGCCATGTACAGACGCGCTGCGGCTTCGATCTGGCGGCCGGTGGTGGCCTGCTGGCCGGTCATGGGCAGGATCAGGCCGATCTTGAACACATTGTCCTGGGCCACGGCGGGCAGCACGGCCAGACCGGTGGAGAGCGCAATGGCGGCAGCGGCCGAGGCACGAAGAAGGTGGCGTTTTTGCATCGTTGTCTCCTGTGGAAAGTCGTTGTATACAGAAAATGCTGGCGGGAGTTTGGCGTGGGCTGGGTTATTTCACAAGCGCAAATTCAAGCATTCAGGTATCACCAAATGCAATAACTCAAGACGCTCTGGATGCTTGTACCGGCCGTTATGCCCGCTCGCGGATCAGCCGTACACCGGGCAAGCCCTGCACCTGCGACGCCTGCACTGCCGCCAGCAGGTTGCGCCGGGTGATGCGCGAATGCTCGCGCAGGATGGCCTCGGCCCGAGCGCCTTCGCGCCGCTCGATGGCGTCGAGCGCCTGGCGGTGCTGGTCTTGCGCCACCACCAGCATGTCGCGCGCCTGGGCCGAATGTGTCTGCACCACCACAAACGCCGAGGGCGACGCAAACGGCAGGCCCTTGACGCGGTCCAGCTCGCGCGCCACCACGTCGCTGCCCACCATGCGGCTGAGCAGCAGGTGGAACCGCGCATTCAGCTCCACATAGCGCGAGAAGCCCTCGTCATCCAGCGTGGAAGGGGTCAGCGTGGCGTCGATGGCGTCCAGGCAGGCATGGGCCTCGGCCAGCAGCGCAGGGGCCACGCCCCGCTCGGCCGCCAGGCGCGCGGCCAGGCCTTCCATGGTCCCGCGCAGCTCAATGGCATCGGCCACATCGGTTTCAGAGAACGTGCGCACGGCGTAGCCGCCACCGGGCAGCCGGTGCAGCAGCCCCTCCTGTTCCAGCCGCATCAGCGCGGCGCGGATGGGCGTGCGCGACACCCCCAGCTTCTCGACCAAGGTCAGCTCGGCAATGCGGGCGCCGCCGGGCAACTCGCCCGCCAGGATCATCTCGCGCAGGCGCAGTTGCGCCTTGACGGCCTGCGAGGCTCCCGCCTCGGCAGCCTCGGCCGGTGGGGCAATGGTCAGGGGGTCGGAAAGATTCATGGCAGGGGGTGGAGCAGAATTCAGCCACCCGAATGTATACAGAAACCGAAGCAACTTCTACCCCAAAGCATATTAATCCGTTGCAAAACAACAGCTTACGAGGTATACAGAAGTGAGATAACTGTTTTACGGCTTTCTTATGTATACAGTAAATCGCCTTTTTCGCACAATGGCGGTACTTCAGCCGTGATCCGCACGCGGGCTGTATACCAAGACTGCGACAACACCTTCCACCCACGGAGAGAGACAACCATGTATCCCAAGAACGCCTGGTACGTAGCCTGCACGCCCGACGAGATCGCGGACAAGCCTCTGGGCCGCACCATCTGCGGCGAGAAGATCGTGTTCTACCGCCCTGCACCCGATCAGGTCGCCGCGCTGGACGATTTCTGCCCGCACCGGGGCGCCCCGCTGTCGCTGGGCAGCGTGTGCGAGGGCCAGCTGCAGTGCGGCTACCACGGCCTGCGGGTGGAATGCACCGGCAAGTCGGTGTCCATGCCCGGCCAGCGCGTGCAGGGCTTTCCCAAGGCGCGCAGCTTTCCGGTGGTGGAGCGCTATGGCTTCGTCTGGGTGTGGCCTGGCGACGCCGACAAGGCCGACCCCGCCACCATCCACCACC
>DATLGV010000175.1:0-2138 GCA_035540275.1 Acidovorax sp.
GTTGATGGCCATGGATCGCAGACCCAGGGCCTCGCCGTGGCGGTGCGGCGGCGTCATCTGGTGCAGCATGCTCATGATCATGGGCTGCACCGAGCCCAGCGCAAAGCCCAGCAGCACGGAGCATGCGCCCATGGCCCAGGCCGATGGCAGCAGCGGGTAGACGCCAAACAACACTGCCGTAACGAGCATGGCCGCCGTCACCACCGTCGCCTCGCGCAGGTGCTCGGCCACCATGGGCATGAGCACGCGCACCACGGCGGCCGCAATGGCAAACGCGCCAAGAATGGTGCCGATGACCGAGGCGGAGAGCCCCCGCTCATGTCCCAGCAGCGGCACGACGAAGGTGTGCACGTCCCAGCAGGACGACAGGAACCAGTTGACCAGCAGCAGGCGGCGAAACGGCAGATCGTTCAGCAGATCCCACGCGCGCTGGGGTGGACCGCCCGCCGCCGCGATCACGGGGGGCGGTTCCTGCGTGTGGCGCACCCAGAACCAGGTGGCCAGCGGCAGCACGGCCATCAAGGCAAAAGCGGCCCGGTAGCCCGTGGTACTGCCGGGCTGTGCGCCGGCATGGTCGATCAGCAGACCCGCCACGAAAGGCCCGATGAAGTTGGACACGGCGGGCCCGATGGCCAGCCAGCTGAACACGCGCTTGAGCTCCACCGGGTCGTGCGTGGCGCGGCCCACGTGCCGCTGCAGCGCAATGATGGCAGCGCCCGACGCCCCGCCCGTGGCCAGCGCCGCAACGCACAGCAGTGGAAACACGGGGAACACCAGCGCCAGCGCGCAGCCCACGCTGGCCACCCCCACGGCCATGCCCACCGGCCGCTTCAGGCCATGGCGGTCGGCATAACGTCCTGCGGGCAGGGCCAGGAACACCTGCGTGAGCGCAAACAGCGCCAGCAGCACCCCCACGGCCGCTGCGCTGTAACCCTCGCGCAGTGCCAGCAGCGGTGCCGCCATGCGCATGCCGGCCATGGCGGCATGGATGCAGACCTGTCCCGCGATCAGGCGGGCGAGCGCCATGTTCACGGGGCGTCGTCCTCCAGGCCCAGCAGCGATGCGGTGGTTCCAGGCACGGCAGGCGGCGCACCCGCATCGGGGGCGGGCAGCTCCTGCACGTCGCGCAGCTTGCGCTGGATGGCGCGGGTACGCACGCCCACCTCGTCAAACTTCTTGGCGGCGGCGTCGATGGACTTCTTGGTGGCCTCGACCACATCGCCAAACTTGGCGAACTCGGTCTTGACCACGCCCAGCAGGCTCCACACCTCGGACGAGCGCTTTTCGATCGCCAGGGTCTTGAAGCCCATCTGCAGACTGTTGAGCATGGCGGCCAGGTTGGCGGGGCCGGTGATCATCACGCGGCATTCGTTCTGCACCGCTTCAACCAGACCGGGGCGACGCATGACTTCGGCAAACAGGCCTTCGGTGGGCAGGTACAGCACGGCAAAGTCGGTGGTGTGCGGCGGCGAGACGTACTTGGCGAAGATCTTCTTTGCTTCAAGTTTGATGGAGGTTTCAAACGCGTTGCCTGCGGACTGGATCGCCACCTTGTCTGCCGCGTCCTGCGCGTCCAGCAGGCGCTGGTATTGCTCCACGGGGTACTTGGAATCGATGGGCAACCACACCGGGTGCTCGTCGCTCTTGCCCGGCAGGCGGATGGCGAACTCGACCAGTTCGTCGCTGCCCGGCACGGTCTTGACGTTGCGCGCGAACTGGTCGGGCGTGAGCACATTGTCGATGATGGCGCCCAGCTGCATTTCGCCCCAGGTACCGCGCGTCTTCACGTTGGTCATCACGCGCTTCAAATCGCCCACGCTGCCCGCCAGGGTCTGCATTTCGCCCAGGCCCTTGTGCACTTGTTCGAGCCGGTCGCTGACAAGCTTGAAGGATTCGCCCAGGCGCTGCTCCAGCGTGGCGTGGAGTTTTTCGTCCACCGTGCGGCGCATTTCTTCGAGCTTGGTGGCGTTGTCGGCCTGGATGGCGGCCAGGCGTTCATTGAGCGCGTTGCGCAGTTGTTCGGCGTTCTGATGGCTGCCCTGCACCATGCCGGTGAGCTGCTGCGATACGGCGTCCTGCAGCACCGAGAACTGGTTCTTGATCTGAAAGCCGTTGGCTTCGAGCTGGTCCTTGAGCGC
>DATLGV010000176.1:0-2145 GCA_035540275.1 Acidovorax sp.
GCTGATTGAATCCATCGTGCCGCGCTCCATCGCGCGCAGCCGGGGCATGGACCTGCCAGCGCCCCTCACCGAAGCGGCCGCACTGGCAGAACTCAAGGCCATTGCGGGCAAGAACCAGCTGCTCAAGAGCTTCATCGGCCAAGGCTACTATGGCACGCACACGCCCGGCGTCATCCTGCGCAACATCCTGGAGAACCCCGCCTGGTACACCGCCTACACGCCCTACCAGGCCGAAATCTCGCAAGGCCGCATGGAGGCCCTGGTCAACTTCCAGACCATGGTGTGCGACCTCACCGGCATGCCCATTGCCAATGCGTCCATGCTGGACGAAGCCACCGCCGCCGCCGAGGCCATGACGCTGGCCAAGCGCTCGGTCAAGAGCAAGAGCAACGTGTTTGTGGTGGCGGGCGACGCGCACCCGCAGACCATTGAAGTGATCCAGACCCGCGCCAAGCCCCTGGGCCTGGAAGTGCGCCTGGCAAATTCGGCCGAAGAATGGAACACCCTGCTGGACGGCGACTACTTTGCCGTGCTGGCCCAGTACCCCGCCACCAGCGGCCGCATTGACGACCTGCGCGCCGACGTGGAAAAGGCCCATGCCAAGCAAGCTGCCTTCATCGTGGCGGCCGACCTGCTGGCCCTGGCACTGATCACCCCACCCGGCGAACAAGGTGCCGACATCGTGGTAGGCACCACCCAGCGCTTTGGCATGCCCATGGGCGCCGGTGGCCCGCACGCCGCCTACATGGCCTGCCGCGACGAATTCAAGCGCTCCATGCCCGGCCGCCTGGTGGGCGTGAGCGTGGATGTGCATGGCAAACCTGCCTACCGCCTGGCCCTGCAAACGCGCGAACAGCACATCCGCCGCGAAAAGGCCACGTCCAACATCTGCACGGCCCAGGTGTTGCCCGCCGTGATCGCCAGCATGTATGCCGTGTACCACGGCCCCGAAGGCCTCAAGCGCATTGCACAGCGCGTGGCGGCCTACACCGCCATCCTGGCCCAGGGCCTGAAGCAGCTGGGTGCCCCGGTGCGTGAGCAGGCGACCTTCGACACGCTCAGCCTGCACACCGGATCCGCTACTAAACCCATAGCTGCCCGCGCAGTACAGATGGGCGCCAACCTGCGCATCTACTTTGAAGAGTACCTGTGTATCTCGCTGGACGAAACCACCACACGCGCCGACATCGAGCTGCTGTGGAAGATCTTCGCCAAGGACGGCCAGGCGCTGCCCACCTTCGATGCGTTTGAAAAGGGCGTGGAGCCGCTGATCCCCACCGAGCTGCGCCGCGCGAGCAGCTACCTCACGCACCCGGTGTTCAACACCCACCATTCCGAAACCGGCATGCTGCGCTACATCCGCCAGCTGTCCGACAAGGACCTGGCGCTGGACCGCAGCATGATTCCGCTGGGCTCGTGCACCATGAAGCTCAATGCCACCAGCGAGATGATCCCCATCACCTGGCCCGAGTTTGCCAACGTGCACCCCTTCGCCCCCGCTGACCAACTGGTGGGCTACAAGGAGCTGGACGAGCAGCTGCGCGCGTGGCTGTGCCAGGCCACAGGTTACGCGGGCATCAGCCTGCAGCCCAACGCAGGCTCGCAGGGCGAATACGCCGGCCTGCTGGCCATCAAGGGCTACCACGAGTCGCGTGGCGAAGGCCACCGCAACATCTGCCTGATCCCCAGCAGCGCCCATGGCACCAACCCCGCCAGCGCCCAGATGGTGGGCATGCAGGTGGTGGTGACCGCCTGCGATGCCAACGGCAACGTGGACCTGGTGGACCTGAAAGCCAAGTGCGAACAACACAGCGCCAACCTGGCCGCCGTGATGATCACCTACCCCAGCACGCACGGCGTGTTCGAGACCAGCGTGAAAGAGCTGTGCGCCCTGGTGCACAGCCACGGCGGCCGCGTGTACGTGGACGGCGCCAACATGAACGCCCTGGTGGGCGTGGCAGCCCCCGGCGAGTTTGGCGGTGACGTGAGCCACCTGAACCTGCACAAGACCTTCTGCATCCCCCACGGCGGTGGCGGCCCCGGCGTCGGCCCCGTCTGCGTGGTGCAAGACCTGGTGCCTTTCCTGCCCGGCCATGCCACAGCGGGCGTGGCAGGAAAGGCACCAGGTCTTGCACCACGCAGACG
>DATLGV010000177.1:0-3147 GCA_035540275.1 Acidovorax sp.
GCGTGGCCCGCGCCCCGGTAAAAGCGCTCGAACACCCGCTGCTGCTCGCTGGCCGGGATGCCCGGCCCGTCGTCCTGCACCGACAGTTGCAGTGCCGCGCCCTCGCGCCGCAGCGCCACCGCCACGTTGCCGCCGTGGGGCGCGTAGCGCAGCGCGTTGTCGATGAGGTTGTGGGCGATGGACTCGAACGCAGGCTGGTCGAGCCGGGCGGGCAAAGTGTCGGGCGCGTCCAGCGACAGCTCGATCTGCCGTGCCATTGCCTCGGGCACGGCCTGCGCCAGCGCGCCACGCAGCCACTGCGCCACGTCCAGGTCGCGCGGGGCGGGGCGTTGCGCATCGTCCAGCGCGGCCAGGTCCAGCAGTTGCTGCGCCAGGTGCGAGGTGCGGGCGATGGCCTGCTCCAGATGGGCCTGGGCCTGCGTGCGTTCTTCTTCGCTGGGCGAGCGGGCCATCACATGGGCCTGGGCGGTGATGACGGCCAGCGGCGTGCGGATCTCGTGCGCGGCGTCCTGCACAAAGGCGCGCTCGCGTTCCACCTTTTGCCGCAGCTGGGCGAAGAGGTGGTCCAGCGATTGCTCCAGCGGCTTGAGTTCGCCGTGGCGGGCGTTGAAGCCCACCGATTGCAGGTCGTCCTGCCCGCGCTGCGCAATGCGGCTGGCCAGTTGCTGCAGCGGCCGCAGACCATGGCGTACCAACAGCCACACCGCCAGCAGCACAAAGGGCGACGCCAGCAGCAGGTAGGGCAGTAGCGCGCGGCCGTTGTACTGCAGGAAGTTGGAGTCGGTGCGCTTGGTCTCGAACACCCGCAGCACCCAGCGCGCATTGCGGCCGGTGTAGATGCGGAACGACCGGCCCTGCAGGGCGGCTTCCTCGATGAACGGCTCGGCGCGTGGTGTGGCGGGCGGGAAGGCCAGGTTCTGCAGCCCTGGCGAGGCAAACACGCGCTGGCCCGATGCCGCATCCAGCAGCTCGTGCATCTGCACGCCCGGCAGCAGCCCGATCTGGCGGCGGCGGATGTTGGTCCAGTGGTCGGTGGCCGCCACGGCGGTGGCTGCGTGTGCGGGGTCGGTGACAGAGGCCAGCGAGTCCAGCACCGCATCACCGTATTTCATCAGGCCCGGGTCGCGGGTGATGGTGTGTTTGTAGTTGACGAAGTTGTAGCCCAGCAGCACCGCCCACACCACCACAAACGCCATCAGCACCGAGGCCACGCTGCGGCGCATCAGCGTGGGCTCGGCCAGCCAGGCCCATGCGCTGCGCAACGCGTGCTTCATGGTCGTGGTCATGCTTGCAGCAGGTAGCCCACACCGCGCACCGTGCGGATCAGCTCCGCACCGATCTTGCGGCGCAGGTTGGACACATGCACTTCGATGGCGGCAAAGTCCACCGGCTCGCCCAGCGGGTCCAGCCGCTGCGACAGCACGCTTTTGGACACCACCACGCCGGGCTCGCGGGCCAGCTCCAGCAGCAGCTGGAACTCGCGCGGAGACACGTCCAGTACCGTGCCGTTGCGCTGCACCGCGTGGCGGCGCGGCTCGATCACCAGCTCGCCCAGTACCCAGCGCTCGCTGGCCTGGCGCGCGCTGCGGCGCAGCACGGCGCGGATGCGCGAGAGCAGTTCGGCCGTGGCAAAGGGCTTGATCACAAAGTCGTCCGCCCCGCCGTCCAGGCCCGCCAGCCGGTCCTCCACCGCTGAGCGCGCGGTGATCACGATGATGGGCACCTGTCCGCTGTGCCCGGTCTGGTTGCGCCAGCGTGCCAGCAGGTCAAAGCCACTGCCATCGGGCAGCGTCAGGTCCAGCAGCACGCAGTCCACCGTGGTGGCATCGACCGTGGCCGGGGCATCCACCGCGCGGCGCAGCCATTCGCTGGTCAGGCCCTCCACCTTCAGCGCGGACTGCAGCGCGCGGCCCAGATCCAGATCGTCTTCGATGAGCAGGATGTGCATGGGGCGATGGGGGTGCGGCGCAGTGCTGGCTGCTGCACTGACTTTGGCGGGTTGCGCGTCCGGGCCCACGCACCCGTCGCTGGCAGGGGCCCCATTGCCCGACCTGGTGCCCGTGCGCGACTTCGTGGCCAGCCGCCAGTCCACCGGGGGTTACCGCGTGTCACCGGATGGAAAGCGCATCGCCTGGTTTGGCACCGACGGCGTGGTGCCTGCGATCTGGGTGCAGTCCATCGATGGGGGCGAGGCCAAGGCGTTTCGCATCCGTGCGCGCGCTATCCGCTTCAGTGCCGACAGTCGCTGGCTCGGCATCACGGCCGACCCCACGGGCGATGAGAACACCCGCATCTATGCGGGCCCGGTCGAGGGCACCGGTACCGATTTGCGTGAGCTGATGCCCGCGCCGCGTTCGGTGGCGCATTTTGCGGAGGCGGTGGATGCATCGTCCGACTTCATCGTCACCTCCAACCAGCGCGACAAGAAGGTGTTTGACCTGTACCGCGTGAACCCTGCGGGCGGCCCGCCGGTGCTGATGGCCACCAACCCCGGCAACGTGAGCTGGTGGGGGGTGGACACCACGGGCCAGCTGCGCGCCCGGGCGCAGATCCAGGGCGAGCAAGTGTTGCTGGAGCGACTTGGCGCCGAGCCGGGCACCTGGGTGACCGTGACAGAACGCAGCCGGTGGGACACGCTGAACGTCTTTGGCCTGCACGGCGAGGGGCGCAAGGCCTGGGCGCTGTCGAATCGGGGCCGCGACAAGCTGGCGCTGGTGCGGCTGGACCTGAGCACGGGCACCGAGGAAGAGTGGTTTGCCTCGCCCGACGTGGACCTGGACAGCGTGACCCTCAGCCGCCGCACCCGCGAGCCGCTGCTGGCGCACTTCATGCCCGGCTACCCCGCGCGCAAGGTGTTCGACCCCGCGCTGGATGCCCGGCTGTCTGCGCTGGCCGGTGACAAGCCGGCAGAGGTGCTGGTGACCAGCCTGGACCGGACCGACAAGGTGCTCACGGTGGCCGTGGCCACCGACCGGGGCACGCGCAACTACCTGCTGCGTGACGGGCACGAGCCCCGCTTTCTGGGCGAGAACCGCCTCAGCCTGATTGCCAAGGACCTGGCGCCCACCCAGCCCGTCACCTACACCGCGCGCGATGGTCTCACCCTCCACGGCTACCTCACGCTGCCGCTGCGGCGCTGCGCCCACC
>DATLGV010000178.1:0-4583 GCA_035540275.1 Acidovorax sp.
AGAAGAACTCATTGAAATGCAGGGCTCCGTCACGGAAGTCTTGCCGGACTCGCGCTTTCGCGTCACGCTGGACAACGGACACCAACTGATCGCCTACACCGGCGGCAAGATGCGCAAGCACCACATCCGTATCCTGGCGGGCGACAAGGTGTCGCTCGAAATGTCGCCTTACGACCTGACCAAGGGACGCATCACGTTCCGCCATCTGGCCGGTCGCGGCCCTGGTCCGTCTTCCTCCAACCGCTGATCGTTTCTTTCTCGGTCGGTGGCAGACCGGGCAAGGTGTTTGATTTTTCTGGTTCGTCCCCTGTCACGTCGCGGCCCTTGGGCCCTTCCTCTGTCATCTCTTCGCCTTGCCACTTTCTAAAAAAAGTCAAAAAAGCAGGCGTCGAACCAAAAACAGGGGAATTGGCGGGTTAGAATACGAGCTGTCGGAGCGTAGCGCAGCCTGGTAGCGCATCTGCTTTGGGAGCAGAGGGTCGCGAGTTCGAATCCCGCCGCTCCGACCATTGTTTGAAGGCCTTGCAGCACACGCTGCAAGGCCTTTTTTCTTGCCCGCTTGAAATCCTCGCGCCGGAACAGACAGGTTCACCGGCGGCGGATCAGGGCCATGTTCGGCCGGTATGTCGGCAGGCCCGCTGAATCTACGTACCATTGGCTCCATCGCCCATAGACGCCCATTCGCACCTGATCCCGCCGTGTACCGCGCACAGGTGCTTGCCGGTACCTCCATGACCCTTTCCGCGCATTCCAAAGCCGCTGAGGCCTCCGCATCGCAGCCCCATGGGCCTGAGTCCCTTGCCATGCGTCGTTACGACACCGTCGATGCATTGCGCGGTGTGGCCATGGTGTGGATGACGGTGTTCCATTTCTGTTTTGATCTGAGCCACTTCGGCTTGTGGCCGCAGAACTTCCGCGTGGATCCTTTCTGGACCACGCAGCGCACCTTGATCGTGAGTCTGTTCCTGTTCTGTGCGGGGCTGGGACAGGCCATTGCGTGGCACCAAGGGCAGGGCTGGCGCCGGTTTGGGCGCCGCTGGGTCCAGATCGCCGGGTGCGCACTGCTCGTATCTGCCGGGTCGTTGGTGATGTTTCCGGCCAGCTTCATCTATTTTGGTGTGCTGCACGGTATGGCGGTGATGTTGCTCATCGCTCGCTGTACTGCCGGTTGGGGGCGCTGGCTGTGGCTGGCCGGACTGGTGGCGGTGGCCTTGCCCTGGGCTGCGCACCTGCTGCTGACCGGGGTATGGGCCGACGCCGCACCCTGGTTCAATGGGCGAGCGCTGAATTGGCTGGGGCTGGTATCGCGCAAGCCGTTCACCGAAGACTATGTGCCCTTGTTGCCGTGGCTCGGCGTGCTCTGGTGGGGGCTCGCCGCAGGCCAGTGGGCGGTGCGCGTTCGCAAGGGCTGGCTGCAGTGGTGGCTACCCGCCGGGCTCAGGCCTCTGGCAACGCTGGGGCGGTGGAGCCTGAGCTACTACATGGTCCACCAGCCGGTGATGATCGGCCTGCTGATGGCCGTGGTGTGGGTGATGGGGCGGACTTGAGCCTTGTGGATCTGAGGGGCCTTGCGACACAGCCCGAGCCCATAAAAAAACGCGACCGAGGTCGCGTTTTTTGTTGCCAGAACGGCCGGAGCCGATGTGCTTATTCCACCTTGGCCTTGGCGCGCAGGTCTTCCTGGAATTTGGCCAGCTTTTGCTGCTGCAGCTGCTGCGCCACTTGGGGCTTCACCTCTTCGAGCTTGGGCAGCTCGGCCTGGCGCACATCGTCCAGGCGGATGATGTGCCAGCCAAACTGGCTCTTCACGGGCGTTTCGGTCATCTTGCCCTTTTCGAGCTTGACCAGCGCTTCGGTGAACTCGCTCACATAGCTCGACGGGTTGGCCCAGTCGAGGTCGCCCCCCTTGGCGCCGGAGCCTGGGTCCTTGGACTGCTTCTTGGCGATGTCTTCAAACTTCGCGCCCTTCTTGATGGACGCGATGATGGCCTTGGCGTCGGCTTCCTTTTCCACCAGGATGTGGCGGGCCTTGTATTCCTTGCCGCTGTTGGCGGCCACGAACTTGTCGTATTCGGCCTGGATTTCAGCGTCGGTGACGGGGTTCGTCTTCTGGAAGTCAGCGAACAGCTCGCGGATCAGGATGGCTTGGCGGGCCAGTTCCAGCTGGGACTTGTAGTCGGCCGAGGTTTCCAGGCCGCGCTTCTGGGCTTCCTGCATGAAGATTTCACGGGCGATGACTTCTTCCTTGATCTGGCCTTCGATGTCGGGCGTCACGGGGCGGCCCGAGCGTTCCACCTGCTGCTTGAGCGCTTCGACACGCTCCTTGGGAACCGCCTTGCCGTTGACGATGGCGACATTCTGGGCGGAAACGGGCAGGGCCAACGTGCCCAGCACGGCAGCGGCCACCAGGCCGGACAGGAGCTGTTTCTTCATGCGAAATCCAAAAAAATAAGGGGTTTGTTTGCCAGCTGAAATCCGGCAGCTATGGATCTGGGGCCGGTTCAGAGAACTTCAATGGCGAGGGCGTGAACGCCTTGGTCAATAAATTCTTGCAGCGCATCATACACAAGGCGGTGTTGGGCCACGCGGGTGCGTCCTGTAAAGAAAGGTGACGCGATCCGCACCCGAAAATGGGTGCCAAATCCGGTGCCGTTGGCGCCTGCGTGGCCCGCGTGGGCCGCGCTTTCGTCCAGCACCTCCAGGTGGCTGGGGGTGAGGCGGTCGGCCAGTGTCTGGTGCATCTGGTCTGCGATGGAGGTCATGGGCTTTATGCGTGTTCAGGTGGTGGGCTCATCGCCCTTGAGGTGGGGGGCGATGTAGATGCCCTGGGCCACCAGGAAGACCAGCGGAAACGCATAGCCCCAGAGCTTGAAGTCCACCCAGGCTTCGGTGCTGAAGTTCATCACCACGTAGGCGTTGATGGCCGACATGAACGCGCAATAGACGATCCAGGCCACGTTCAGCCGCAGCCAGACGGTGTCCGGCAGGTCCAGCTGGCTGCCCAGCAGCATCTTGAGGAAGTTCTTTTTGAGCGCCCACAGCGCCACCGCCAAGGCCATCGACATCGCGCCGTAAAGCACGGTGGGCTTCCATTTGATGAACCGGTCGTCCTGCAGCACCAGCGTGAGCGTGCCAAACAGCAGGATCAGCACCAGGGTAACCTTGTGCATCGTCTGCAGGCGCCGGTCGATGGCATAGATGATGGCCATCTGCAAGGCCGTGGCCGCCATGAGCACGGCGGTGCCCACGTAGATGCCGTAGAACTTGTAGGCCCCGAAAAACAGCAGGATGGGGAAGAAGTCGATCAGAATTTTCATGGAGTCAGCAAGAAATGCCGGGCTTCAGCGGTCTGAGGACTCGAAGTCCAGCGAGGCCGAGTTCATGCAATACCGCAGCCCGGTGGGCGCTGGGCCATCTTCAAACACATGGCCCAGGTGCGCCCCGCATTGTGCACACACCGTTTCGGTGCGGACCATGCCATGGCTGCGGTCCACGATTTCGGTGATGGCGCCGGGGACGGCTTCGGAAAAGCTGGGCCAGCCGCAGCCCGCATCGAATTTGGTGACCGAGTCGAACAGCTTGGCGCCGCAGCAGATGCAGTGGTAGCTGCCGTCAGCCCAGTGGGCTTCGTACTTGCCGGTGAAAGGGCGCTCGGTGGCGGCATGGCGCGTGACCTGGAAGGCCACGGGTTCGGCACCTTTTTCGCGCAGCACGGCTTGCCATTCGGCATCTGTCTTCTGGATGGGGTGGGTCATGATGAACAGCTGATCTCGATGGAAGACGCCCAGTCGGGCGGGAAGGCGGCGTAGGCGTCGTGCCCGGGGTGCTCGTCGAACGGGCGCTCCAGCAGCCGCTGCAGGGTTTGGAGTTCGCTGAAGTCGCCAAGTTTCGCCGCACGGATGGCCTGTTCGCCCAGGTGGTTGCGCAGCACGAACTTGGGATTGGTTTTGAGCATCAAATCGGCTTGATGCGCTACATCCGTATGCCTAGAATGCTCTGAATATTGTAGCAACCATTGGTCGAGGCCCGCGCGGTCCGCAAACAGGTCGCGCACGGGCTCCATGTCTTGGGTGCCCACGGCCTGCGACAGGCGGCGCCAGAAGATGGGGTAGTCCACCCCGTTCTGGGCCAGCAGCAGCAAGATGCCGTCGATGAGTGCGCCGTCGTCATCGATAGCTTCTACCAACCCCAGCTTGGCACGCATTTGGGCCATGAAGGCCTCGGGGAAAACCGTCTTGTAGGACTCCAGCGCCTGTTTGGCCAGCTCTTGGTCACCGATCAGGGGCAGCAGCGCCTGCGCCAGGCAAAACAGGTTCCAGTACGCCACATTGGGCTGGCGGTTGTAGGCGTAGCGGCCTTGCGAGTCGCTATGGTTGCACACGTGGCCGGGCACAAAAGCGTCCAGAAACTGGAAGGGCCCGTAGTCAATCGTCAGGCCCAGGATGCTCATGTTGTCGGTGTTCATCACCCCGTGGCAAAAGCCCACGGCCTGCCACTGCGCCATGAGGCGCGCGGTGCGCTCGCTCACGGCCTGCAGCAGGGCGGCGTAAGGGTTGCCTGCCAAGTCGGTGCCGTCCCGGCAT
>DATLGV010000179.1:0-2355 GCA_035540275.1 Acidovorax sp.
GTACAGCACACGCTGCGCCTGCTGCTCGCCGGGGTCATCGTGGGCGTGGTGCTGGGCGCGTTCACCTCGCTCATCCTGCTGCTGTCGCCCGATTCCCTGCAGGCCATGCAGGCGTTTTTGCTGGGCTCCACCGGCTTCGTGGGCTGGACCTCGTGCCTGCTGATGGCCGGCGTATGGCTGCTGTGCGTGGTGGCTGCCTGGGCGCTGTCGCGGGTGCTGGATGGCCTGGCGCTGGGCGAGGCCACGGCCCACAGCCTGGGCTTGCCGCTGGCGCCGCTGCGCGCCGCGCTGGTGGCGGTGCTGGCCCTGGCCACCGGCACGGCCGTGGCGCAGACGGGGCTGATCGCTTTCGTGGGCCTGGCCGCGCCCCACCTGGTGCGCGCCGTGGTCAAGGTGCCGCATGGCCGCCTGATGGGGCTGGCCAGCCTGATGGGTGGTGTGCTGCTGGCCGGTGCGGACCTGCTGGCGCGCGGGCTCATCGCGCCGCAGGAGCTGCCCGTGGGCGTGCTCACCGCCGTGCTGGGTGGCGGCTACCTGCTGTGGCTGATGCACCGGCGCACCGGACCAGGAGGCGTGCTGTAAATGCGCAATGCTCCTGAAAAAATAGCTGTCAGCGCAGATGGAATAAGCGCCAGCATCGGAAAACACCCCATATTGCACGGCATCACGCTGCACCTGGCGGCGGGCCGGTGGACGAGCATCGTCGGCCCCAACGGCGCGGGCAAGTCCACGCTGCTGCGGGCCCTGGCGGGCCTGCTGCCTTGCACGGGCAACGTGCAGTTGCTGGGCCGGCCGCTGGCCGCCTGGCACCGCAGCGACCGGGCGCGGGCCCTGTCGTGGCTGGGCCAGAACGAGGTGGCCGCCGACGACCTGCTGGTGTACGACGTGGCCATGCTGGGCCGCCTGCCGCACCAGCCCTGGCTGTCGCCCCCCAGCGAGGCCGACCACGCCGCCGTGGAGCAAGCCCTGCGCGCCACGCAGGCCTGGGACTGGCGCCACCGCGCACTCTCGCAACTCTCCGGCGGCGAGCGCCAGCGGGTGCTGCTGGCCCGGGCGCTGGCCGTGCAGGCGCAGGTGCTGCTGATGGACGAGCCCTTGGCCAACCTGGACCCGCCCCACCAGTCCGACTGGCTGCTGCTGGTGCGTGACCTGGTGGCCCAAGGCAAGACGGTGGTCAGCGTGCTGCACGAAGTCTCGTTCGCGCTGCAGGCCGATGATGTGGCCATCATTGCCGATGGTCGCCTGCGCCACCATGGGTCTGCGCAAGACGCTGCCACCCACCGCGCGCTGGAGCAGGTGTTTGACGACCGCATCCAGGTGCGGCATCTGGACGGCATGTGGATGGCTTTGCCATCCCTGCAACGCAAGAACAAGCAAGAAACCAAGGACGGGCCAACATGAACATCGAATCGGGTTTTGCTCAGGTCGCGCAGATGCTGTTGTGGCCGGTGCTGGCGCTGGTGGGCCTGGCCTTTGTCTACGCCCTGTGGGCGGGGGGCGCCACGCTGATGGAAGCCTGGCAGCGCTGGCGCCAGCCGCAGTACCGCTCGCTGCGCGTGGCGCCGGGCCTGTCGATGGAGGAGCTGGAGCTGCAGCTGGTGCGCCAGGTAGAGCCCGTGCGCCTGCTCAGCCGCCTGTCGCCCATGCTGGGGCTGATCGCCACCATGATCCCGCTGGGCCCTGCGCTGCAGAGCGTGGCCGCAGGCAATGGCCAGCAGGCGCTGGCCGTGTTCAGCGGCGCGTTTGCGGGCGTGGTGCTGGCGCTGGCCGCCGCATCGGTGGGCCTGGTGGTGTATTCGGTGCGCCGCCGCTGGCTGCTGGCCGAGCTGCTGGTGGTGCGCAAGGAGCGCGGGGTGGCGCAATGACCTTGAAGCACCTGAGCGTCCTGGCCGAGGACGATGACGACCCGATGCTGTCCGCCGTGAACCTGGTGGATGTCTTCCTGGTGCTGGTGGTGGCGCTGCTCACGGCCGTGGCTGTGCAAAGCCAGACCAGCGCGAATGAGAGCGTGACCATCATCCGCAACGCGGGCCAGCCCGACATGGAGGTGGTGATGCGCGAGCAGGGCAAGGAAGTGCGCTTCAAGGGTGCAGGCAGCGCCGCACAGGGGCAGGGCGTGCGCGCTGGCGTGGCCTACCAACTCGAAGACGGCAACATCGTCTACATCCCTGAAACCGGTGCGGGGCCTGCAGAAGCGGGCGCGGCCGACTCCGCCAAGCCATGAAGGCCTTCGTTCTGCGCGCGGCACTGTGGTGCCTGTTGCTGGCTGCGCCGCTGGTGCAGGCCGCGCAGTCTGCGCCGGTGCTGCTTTGGCTCACGTCAGACATCACCACCGCCCCGCGCACGGCCATGGTG
>DATLGV010000180.1:0-3813 GCA_035540275.1 Acidovorax sp.
GGCCATGACTGCTGCCCCCAGCGGCAGGGGAGGGTGTCTCGGCCGGGGCGGGCAGGGCTTCGCCCGCGATGCGCGCGCCGATCTGCGTGATCGCCGCAGCGAGACCTCCCGCAAAGTCGCCTTGCTGAAAGCGGGGCTTCATCGCGCCGTCGATGATGCCTGCTGCTGCGATGTCGGGGATGGCGCCTTCCAGCGATTTGGCGACTTCAATGCGCATCTTGCGGTCGTTCTTGGCGACCACCACCAGCACACCGTCACCCACGTCGCGGCGCCCGATCTTCCACTGGTTGCCGACGCGGTTGGCATAGGCGGCGATGTCTTCCGGAGCCGTGGTGGGCACCATCAGCACCACGACCTGCGAGCCGCGCGATTTTTCGAGGGCGACCAGCTGGCCCTCGAGCGCCTGGGTGTCGTTGGCGCTGAGCGTGCCGGTCTGGTCGATGACGTGACCGGTGAGGGGTGGAACGGACTGCGGCTGCGACTGAGCGAAGCCAAAGATGGGGTATGCAGCTATAAAAAATATAGCTATCAGGGCATGCCGAATAGGCGCTAGCAGCATGTTTGGCTCACATCCGGCCATGCCAGGGGTGTTCAGGGCTTGGCCTTGGATGCGGAGAAGTCCACTGTGGGCGGCGCGGAAATTTGGGCCTCGTTGGCCGCGGTGAAGCTGGGCTTGGGGGCGTAGCTGAAGGCCATGGCCGTGAGGTTGGTGGGGAAGCTGCGCGCCAGCACGTTGTACTCCTGCACCGTCTGGATGTAGCGGTTGCGGGCCACGGTGATGCGGTTCTCGGTGCCTTCCAGCGTCACCCGCAGGTCGCGAAAGCCCTGGTTGGCCTGCAGGGTGGGGTAGCGCTCGGACACGGCCATCAGGCGCGACAGGGCGCTGGACAGCTCGCCCTGGGCCTGCTGGAACTTGCTGAAAGCCTCGGGGTTGTTCAGGGTTTCGGGTGTGACCTGGATGGCCGTGGCCTTGGCGCGGGCTTCGACCACCTTGGTCAGGGTTTCCTGCTCAAAGTTGGCCTCGCCCTTGACGGTGGCGACGATGTTGGGCACTAGGTCGGCACGGCGCTGGTACTGGTTGAGCACTTCGCTCCACGCTGCCTTGGACTGCTCGTCCAGGCGCTGGAAGTCGTTGTAGCCGCAGCCGCTCAGTGTGAGCGTGGCAGCGAGCAAGGTGAGGAGGGCGAGAAGACGTTGGATCAACATGATGGTGGAGTCCGCCGATGGAGAAATGGGATGACTGTGCCAGAAACCGGAGGGCGCCAGTCCGCAGTCTGGTCGGGGACCAGTGCCACTGGGCACCCCGACCGAGCACGTACAAAATCGGTGGGCAGCAAGGCATTGCACCGTCGCCGCACAATAGCAGCCTCGCGTTGCACCTGTCACGCCATTCCAACCCACTCACCCTCTGAATCCACATGCCGCGCGCCCGATCAAAAGCAGCCACCCTGGGTGGCTCTTCGGATGAAACCGAATCCGCGTTTTACGAGGCGCTGCAGCGCGGTGACATCGATCTGCTGATGTCCTGCTGGGCGGACGACGACGAGATTGTCTGCGTGCATCCGGGCGGCCCGCGCCTGCTGGGGCCTGCGGCCATCCGTGCAGCGTTCGAGGCGATGTTCTCCCACGGCACAGTACGTGCCCGGCCGGCCCAGGTGCACCGCGTGGTGGCGCTGTCGAGTGCCGTGCACAGCGTGGTCGAGCAGGTCGAGGTGATGCTGCCCGACGGCCTGCACCAGGCCGTCGTCATGGCCACCAACGTTTACCACAAGACCCCCGAAGGCTGGCGCTTGGTGGCCCACCACGCCAGCCCGGGCGTGGCGCCCGATGCCCAGGTGGATGTGCTGGCGCAGCGCCCCGTGCTGCATTGAGAGGCCCCTGCGTGAGAATTTGGGGTCAAATTGGCCGTATGCGGCGACAAAATATGCCCTGGCAGCTATGAAATACATAGCGCCTCGCTGGCTCCCGGGTGGCCATCTGCAAACGATCTGGCCCGCGCTGTACGCACGCCGGGTGTTCGGCCCCCGTCCCGAGTACCACCGTGAGCGCTGGGACACACCCGACGGCGATTTCGTCGATGTGGACTTTCTGCGGGACGGTGGGGAGGCTGACGCTCCCCGGCCGTTGCTGGTGGTGTTCCACGGGCTGGAGGGCTCATCGCGCAGCCACTACTGCGAAGCCTTTGCCGACCTGGCCCGCGAGCGCGGCTGGGCCTGTGCGCTGCCGCACTTCCGGGGGTGCAGTGGCGAGATCAACCGTGCCCCGCGCGCCTACCACTCGGGCGACCACGCCGAGATCGGCTGGATGCTGCAGCAGCTGCGCGCGCGCCACCAGGGGCCGCTGATGGCTGTGGGGGTGTCGCTGGGTGGCAACGCGTTGCTGCGCTGGGCCGCCGAATTGGGCACTGACGCCGCGCGCAGCGCGGATGCGGTGGCGGCCGTGTGCTCGCCCATCGACCTGGCAGCGGGCGGCCATGCCATTGGGCGCGGCTTCAACCGGCTGGTGTACACGCGCATGTTCATGCGCACCCTGGTGCCCAAGGCGCTGCAGAAGCTGGCCCAGCACCCGGGGCTGTTTGACCGGCAGGCGCTGCTGGCCGCGCGGGATCTGTACGCGTTCGACAACGTGTTCACGGCGCCGGTCCACGGGTTTCGCAACACCGAGGACTACTGGCTGCGTGCGTCGGCCAAGCCGCTGCTGCACCGCATCCGCATTCCGGCCCTGGTGGTGAATGCGCGCAACGACCCCTTTGTGCCCTCCGCCAGCCTGCCGGGCGTGCGCGAAGTGGGCCGCCATGTGACGCTCTGGCAGCCGCCGCACGGTGGGCATGTGGGGTTCCCGCGCGGGTTGCCGCCCGGGCATGTGCGCGCCATGCCCGATGCCGTGGGAGGGTGGCTGGCCGAGCACAGTGGGGCCCAGGCGCTGCACGGCGCACAATCCGCCCATGGATGACATCGTCAAACAGGCACTGGCCAAATGGCCCAATGTGCCCGACTGCTACGGCTGGCTGGGCCTGGATGCGCGCGGCCACTGGTATCTGCGCGACGACGCGGTGCAGGCGGCGGGAGCGTTTCCGCACAGCAAAGGCACGCTGCTGCAGCACGACAAGTTGCTGGCTTTCATCGCACGCAACTACGAGCACGACGACCAGGGGCAGTGGTTCTTCCAGAATGGCCCCCAGCGCGTGTATGTCGAACTGGAGGCCACGCCCTGGGTGTGGCGTCTGCAACCGCAAGACCTGCGTGCCGTCAGCCACACCGGCAGGGAGGCGTCGGTCCGCCACTGCCTGCTGGACGAGCAGGGCCGTGTGTACCTGGAGACGGACCTGGGCCTGGGCCTGGTGCACACGCTGGATGTGGCACTGGCTGCAGAGGCGGTGACCGATGGGCGCTGGACACCGCAGGACGTGCAGGCGAAGGACCTGCCGGCACGTTACGGGTATGTCTGCAGCCCTCGCCGCTCCACTGGTTGAGGTGACAAGACGAAAAAAGCCGGTCGCAGGGACCGGCTTTCTGGGCGGGGCTTCTACCCCGCCTGCGCAGGGTGGGTGGCTGCCTTATTTGGCGGCGGCTGCCATGAACTCCACGGCGGCGCGCAGATCGGCGTCAGAGGCTTGGGAGCCGCCACGCGGAGGCATGGCGCCCTTGCCCTTGGCGACGCTGGTGTACAGCGCGTCGATGCCTGCGGGCAGGCGAGCGGCCCAGGCGGCCTTGTCACCAAACTTGGGAGCGCCGGCTACGCCAGCAGAGTGGCACACCTGGCAAGCCTGCTTGTACAGGGCCTCGCCAGCGCCTGCAGCGGCGGCGGCAGGTG